>NZ_CBCRZX010000002.1:114504-195677 GCF_965137155.1 Stackebrandtia soli | reverse complement strand
CGCCCCCAGCGTCCGCCGCGGCCCCATACCCCCGATAAGCCGCGATGTGGCAGTTCATCGCGGCATCGGACCCCATGAGCGGACCGGAACCTCCGTGGCAGGAGTGGAGGTTCCGGTCGTATGGTGCGGCGTTGCCTCCACTCGTATAGAGACGGCGGCGACCCTCGAAGTACACGTTCGTGTTGTGATCTGAATCACACAAGTGTACGTCGAGGGTCGTCGTGGGATTCTAGGGAGAACCGTCCACTGTGTGGATGTAAGTCCTCAATGGTCTAATTTGCGTCGGTCCGTCCGAATCCGCTCTCGCGGTTCAGATCCGTTCGTCGGCGTCCTCTCCGGTCTGCTCCAAGATGTCGTCGGCGTTGAACTCCCGGACCGTCTCGGGGTCGACCGGTCGGTCGTAGGTCTGGTACAGCGTGCGGTCGCCGTCCTCGATGGTGAACGCCGCGCGCACGTACGCGTTCGAGCCCGTCGTCGTCACCTTCGGCACCACGATGAAGCTCGCCTCCAGTTCGCCCGGCTTGATCTTGGTGCTGACGAAGCCGCGCTGCGAGTTGAAGAACTTCAGGTGCGGATTGCTCTTCACGAACGGGTTGTCGGCCGAGATCGAGTCCGCGCCGTTGCCGCCGGTCGACACCGACGTCGAGACCAGCTCCACGCCGACCGACTCCGTCGTCGGGTCCTCCCAGTCGGCCTTGATCTCGTTCGCCCAAGCGGTGTGCACGTCTCCGGTCAACACCACCGGGTTGCGGACTCCCGCGTCGATCCAGCCGCTCGTGATCCGGTCCCGCGAGGCCAGGTAGCCGTCCCAACCGTCCATACTGTTCAGCTTGACCGGACCCCAGTCGTTGGTGCGCTGGGAGAAGAACACCTGCTGGCCCAGGAGGTCCCAGCGGACGTCCGAGTTGTGGAAGCCGTCGATCAGCCACTGTTCCTGCGCGGTGCCCGTGATCGTGCGTGCCGGGTCGCCCGCCTCGGGGCAGTTCTTCCAGCCGTCACCGCACGTCTGGTCGGAGCGGTACTGGCGAGTGTCCATCATGTGGAAGTTCGCCAACCGTCCCCACCGGATGCGACGGTAGAGCTGCATGTCGATGCCGGACGGTGCCGATGACGCCCGCAGCGGCATGTTCTCGTAGTAGGCACGGAAGGCGGCCTTGCGGCGCTCCAGGAAGTTCGGTTGGGGTATCTCCGGCTTCTCGTGCGCCTCGTCGGCCCAGTTGTTGTCGACCTCGTGGTCGTCCCACACGACGAGCCACGGCGCGACGTGATGGGCGGCCTGCAGATCCTCGTCCGATTTGTACTGAGCGTGCCGGAGTCGGTAGTCCGCGAGCGTCTCGGTCTCCGGTCCCTCGTGGTCGCGGATGTTCCCGTCCGGGCTGACGTAGGTGTTCTTGAGGTATTCGTACTGGTAGTCCCCGAGATGCAGGATCAGGTCGGGGTTCTCCGCCGCCATCCGCCGATACGCGGTGAAGTAGCCGTGCTCGTATTGGGCGCATGACGCGAAGATCATGTGCAGTTGGGAGGGAAGCACGTCGTGGGCCGGGGCCGTACGGGTCCGTGCCACGGGAGACACGAACCGGCCGACCTTGAACCGGTACCAGTAGAACCGGTTGGGCTGCATCCCGGACACTTCGATGTGGATGCTGTGGGCGTTCTCGACACGGGCGACCGTGGAACCCGTGGCGGCGAGACTCGTGAACGTCTCGTTCGTGGACAGTTGCCACGACACTTCGTAGTCGTACGGGGGCATTCCGCCGAGTCCGTCCTCGGACAGCGGCTTGGGGGCGAGCCGTGTCCACAGGACGAATCCGTCGGGGGAGGGATCGCCCGAGGCGACCCCGAGCTTGAACGGGTCATGGCGCAGGGCGCGGTGGTCGTGTTCCTTCGCGGCCGCCATCGACGGGACGACGGCGCCGGCGAGACCGGCCGTCAGCCCGGTCGACATCAGCTTGCGGCGAGACAGGGGCATCGAAACCTCGCAAATCGAAAAGGACAATTACCCTGATGCAATCACGTGTGCTGAGTTTGTAGGGGTCTGGTGACCAATCACGACATGAATTCGGTGGGAACGGATGATGTACGCCGGATCTATTGCATATCGGGGTAAAGCGGATGTAAGCGTATATAAGGGACCGTCGGCGACAAGTCGCCGACGGTCCCTTATGGAAGTTTAGCGTTGTACGTCGAGCTGGATGAGCAGTTGGGTCGCCCTCGTCAACGCGACGTAGCCGACCCGAATCGAGTGCTCCCGGACGATCTCGTCGAAGTCCACGACCACGACGCCGTCGTACTCCAGTCCCTTCGACTCCAATGGGCCGACGACGCTGACCCGATCGTTGACGCCGAGCAGGTCCGCCAGCCATTCGTGTCGATGCCGGGCCGCGATGACGCCGACCGTCCCGTCGACCTCGCCGAGGGCCTCCGCGACGGCCCCCTGCACGGCCTTGTCGAGTTCCCACACCAAACCGATCTCGCGGACCCGAGGCGGTACGCCCGTCGACCGGACGGCCCGGGGGATGTCGGCGTCGGGAACCTCGCGCCGCACCACGGACGCCGCGTACTCGAAGATCTCGGCCGAGTTGCGATAGTTCGTCGTCATGTGGAAGCGCCGTCGCGGGCCGCGCCGAATCGCCGCGTCCTGCGCCCGCCGGGATTCGGCCGGGTCCGGCCAGCTGCTCTGCGCCGCGTCGCCGACGATCGTCCAGCCCGCGAGCTGGCCGCGTCGCCCGAGCATCCGCCACTGCATGGGGGACAGGTCCTGTGCCTCGTCGACGATGACGTGCGCGTAAGCGTCGTAGTCCGCGCCGCGCACGGCCCGGGACGGGCGGTCGTACACCCGCTCCTGCACCGTGGTCAGTTCGCGGACGCCGTGATGCTCACTCGAACGCTGCCGCTTGGGCTCGCTGCCGAGCTGGCCCGCGAGCTCGTCGAGCAGGGGGACGTCGGACACGGAGAAGTCCGGCAGGGTCAGGGAGCTCGCCATGCTCGTGGTCTCCCGGCGGCTCAATATCCCCGACGCGGCCTCGGCGAGTTGAGCGCGATCGGAGAGCCACCGCAACACCTCCTGGGGTGTGAGCGTCGGCCACCATCGATCAAGGAAGGCGAGGAACTCGGAACGGCTGCCGAGCTCCCTCGAGAACTCGGCCGGGACCAGGTCGTCGATGATCGGCTTGGCCTTGCGCCACAGGGCGACCAGCAGCGCGCGACCTGCGTGGAGCTTCGCCGCGTTCGGCTTGTGGCCCTTGTTGTGGACCTCGGTGCGCAGCGCGGTCAGCTCGTCCTTGTTGAGTCGAAGTACCTCACCTTTGTATACAATCGACAGTTGTTCGGGGCTGCCGGGCGGCGTCAACCTGGTGGCCCGCGCCAGCAGTTTCCGCATCCGGGTCGACCCCTTGACGGCCGCCACGGTCGCGTCGTCCTGGCGGGTGGCCGTGATGTCGCCGAACAGTTCTCCCAGCGAGTACAGCGCCGCCGTGTCCTCCCCGAGCGACGGCAGAACGCGCTCGATGTACCGCATGAACACATTGGATGGACCGACGATCAGGATGCCCGCGCCCTCGAAGCGGCGCCGGTCGGCGTACAGCAGGTACGCGGCCCGGTGCAGTGCGACGACCGTCTTCCCCGTTCCGGGGCCGCCGGTGATGATCGTCGCGCCTCGCGCGGGCGCCCGAATCGCGGCGTCCTGCTCGGCCTGGATCGTCGCGACGATGTCGCGCATCCGGCCGGTTCGCTTGCGGCTCAAGGCGGCCATCAGCGCGCCGTCGCCGATCACCGGGAGTTCGGACGCCGCGTCCAGCAGATCGTCGGTGATGTCGACGACCTGCTGGCCGCTGCTGCGGATCACGCGCCGTCGGGCGATGCCCTGCCGGTCGGTCGGTGTGGCCTGGTAGAACGGCGCGGCGGCGGGCGCGCGCCAGTCCAACAGCAGCGGGTGGAAGTCGGCGTCTCGCAGGCCCAGTCGCCCGATGTGCCGGACTCTCCCCTCATCGGAGTCGATGCGGCCGAAGACCAAGCCCTCGTGCTGGGCGTCGATGTCGGCGACCCGGCGGGCCGCGTTGTAGACGAAGACGTCCCGTTCGAACTGGGCGCCCGGCACAGTCGCCTTGAGATGTTCGTATCCGGCGCGTTCGCGGTCGCTCGCCGCCGCGCGCAGCACGTCGAGGCGCTGATACACGACGTCGACGTGGCGTTGCTCGGCGGCGATCTCGCGATCGCGCAGTGACTCGTCAGTGGTCTCGGCGGACAATCCGACTCCCTCGGCCGTGAAGAAACAAGCCCTCAATTGTACGGCGAGGGCCGTTGGGTTCGCGGGCCGACGACACTCACTGAAAGTAGTCGGAAAGTCACTTTAGATTTCGAGGGATTCGGATTTGTGGTTTTGTCGGATTAGTGACTGTCACGGGCCGTGAACTCGGCTTATGTTGGGTGCGCGCACAGAAAGGACGGTGACAGCCGGACGATCGCAGGGCGCGACCGGTCCGCCGGTGAACAGCACGACCGTGCCGATGGGCACAGGACAGCAGGAGGGGAATCGACACGTTCGCACTGATGAGAGCCGCCGCCCAAGTCGCGAGGCGACCCGTTCACGGGTGATCTACTCCCCAAACCACCCGCGGGAACGCTCCGTCATCGCCGACCGTCGCAGCTCAGCTGCCGGAGGCGGGGCAATCCCGAAAAGGCACTTCCCCCAATAGATCGCTCCCGTCGGGCGGTGGGGCACCGTCACAACCGACGGGAGAGATCCTGGCGGCCCTTCCACCCTGGCCGGAGGGGCCGCCAACAAACCACACCGTGGAGGGTTTCGCCCTCGGCGCGGAAGCGGTTCGTCCCCCTGACCGCCGACCGCGCCGACGCGAGTCCTTCCCGGTTGATCCGCCGACACCCTGGACGGCGGACCCCGCGAACGCGCGGGCCGATCCCCGTCGGCCCGCGCGTTCGATTGTCAAGGCACGACTTCCACCCACGTCGAAGGCGGTCGGACCGGATGGTCCGACCGCCCCGTCACTCGCGTTTCTCGCGTGGAGCGCGGTCGTTAAACCGACCGTCGACGCAGCGCCAGCGCCGCCACGACGAGGGCCACCGCGCCGAGCCCGACGCCGATCGCGCCGAGAATCGTCGCGGTGTCGCTCGCGTCGTTCTCGTCCGCGTGGTCGTCGCTCGCCTCGTCGGTGTCGTCGTCTCCGTGATCGTCGTCGTCGTCACCGTGAACGATCGTCAGAACGGGCGCGGGTTCGTCCGGTTCGCTGCCATCGGTGGTCGGCTCGTCGATCCAGGCCGATTCCGTGTCGTCGGAGTAGGTCTGGATGACCTTGAACACCAACTCGCCCTTGTGCGGGACGGGGCCGACACTGACACCGAACTCCCCGAACTCGCCCGGAGCGATACCGTCCTCCTCGTCCTCGGCGGTCCATGTGATCGTGTCGACGGCCTCGGTCACCTCACGTCCGTGAACGTCGATCGGGGTGTCGAGTTTTCGGGTGGTCGTCTCAGCCGTCCAGCCGGGCACCCGGATGGTCCGCACCGAGGCGAACGGAGCGTCCTCGGGGAAGCTGACCTCGATCGAGATCGTCGAGGCCTTCTCGGATTCGTTCGGCACTCTGAAGTCGAGCCGCGCGTACGAACCGCCCACCACTTCGGACGGGTTGACCGTGACGTGGGCCGCTGCCGGGGCGATCAACGTCAACGACGCGACCGCTCCCAATGCCGCCACCGCGACCCGACGCAACACTGTCTGCACTGTGTTTCACCTTTCTCATTCCACTGTGACGGTGGCCGACACGGTTTCCCGGTCGAACTCTCCCGTGCGGATCTTGAATTCGAACAACCATTCACCGGCGCTGGGCAGCACCACGTCGGCGCTGACGTGGTTGGGCGCGAGCAGTGCCACGCCTATCCCGACCGGTGCCACTCCGGCAGCCTTGTTGGACATCGAGACCTCCCACTCCAACGGCGCGAGGGGTTCGCCATCCGGGGTGAAGAGATACAGGTGGAGCGCGTTCTCCCCGAGCATTCCCGGATCGAGCTCGAACTGGAGCGTGTACGCCTCGGCGGTCAGCTCCGTCGAGAAGTATTGAGGCGCTTGGGGTTGAGGTCCGACCTCGCCGGGAACCGCGCGGACGAGGAACGCGGTGGTGGCGAGAACGGCGGCGGCGATGACGAGCTCGACGACGATCAGCCGTCGCACGGCCGTCACGGTCGGGGCGATCCGTCGCCCGGGCGCGTCCGGCCCCGCGACCGCCTCGGTGTCGACCGTCCCGCCCGGGTCCGCCGCCGCTCCGCCGAGCCGCGCCACGAGGCGCCGCGCGATCGCCGCGCTCGCGAGGACGAGGGCGAACAGCGCCAATTTCACCAGCAGTAGTCGACCGTACGGGGTTTCCGGCCAGTCGAGCGGATTCCCCGCTTGCAAGAGGGCGTGCCCGACGCCGGCGACGGCGAGCGCGATGATCAGCCAGGTCGCCCATCGAGACCAGACGGGTAGGAAGGCGGCCGCTTCAATCGTCCGATCTCGACGGACGAGGTGGGCGACCAGGACGACCAGGCCGCCGATCCACAGTGAGCCCGCGCCGAGATGGACGACGTCGGCGACGATCGACCACGCCGGGACGGGGGACGTCAGCGCGTGTCCGGTGAACGGCCAGGTGCCGAGGAGTGCGACGGCGAGCGCCGCCAAGGCGAACCGTGACGATCGACCGGTGGCACCAGTGACGCCGAGTCGCAGCAACGGAAGCGCCGTCAACACGATGAGCAGACGCACGAGGTACGCGCCGCCGAACGGGCTCGCGAGGACCGCGCCGACGTCGTCCCCGGTGACCTCGAACATGCCGGTGCCAGCCTGGTAGGGGACTTGCAGGTACAGGCCGATGACGGCGGTCGCGGCGACGAGGCTCAGCCCGGCGATGGTGAGTCGCGCGATCGCCCGCCGCCGGTCTATTCCCGCGAAGACCAGCATCAGCACCGAACCGAGCGCGAGGGCCAGCCCGACGTATCCGGCGAAGCGATTGACGACCAGGGCACCCGCGACGAACGCGTCACCGTCGAGGTTGGCGGCGAGCTGGGGAGCGGCTGACGGGCTGCCGATCGAGAAGGTGAATCCGCCGGGTATCGGGTGGCCGTCATCGGAGATGACGCGGTAACTGACGAGGTAGGTCCCGTTCGGGGCGTTCTCGTTCAGTCGATACGTCAGGACGGATCCGTCTACTGTGGGTTCTCCGTCGTGGGCCGACGTCCCGTTCGGGGCGAGGATGAGCGTCTCCGCCGCCACGACGGTCACCGGTTCGCTGAACTCGACGGTGATCGTGTCGGGGGCCTCCTCGACCACCGCCCCCGATTCCGGGTTCGTCGCGACGACGGTCGCGTGCGCCGCCGCCGGAATTGTCCACAGTAGTGAGATCAGGGCGCCGAAGAGCATCGCGACGAGGGGGCGGGTGACACGAGGGGATGAGCGCATCTCAGGTCGTCACCGCCACTCGTTCCCGTTGCGATGCCCGGCCGGCCGAGGTTCGGCCGAGCGCCCACAGCAACCCCGCCTGGACCAACGCGGTCGCGTGCGACGCCTCGTGCAGGACGTCCGTCGCGCCACCGGCAATGTCGACCAGGCTCGTCACCGCGAGGCAACCCGCCAGGGCGAACGCCACCGGTACGAACGCGCGAGCCCGATCCGGCCGGATCGCGGCCAGGAGAAACCCGACCGCGACCGCGATGTCGAACGACGCCATCTCGCGGCTCGCGTGCAGGGCGTGCCCGCCGACGTCGGCGCCGGGCCACAACGCCGGAAGCGCCAACCCCAGTTGGGCGATCGCGGCGACGCCGACCGCCCAACGCAGACCCCGCCGCCACGCGCGAAGGCGAGCGGCCCTGCCACGCTCGTGGTCGCCGATTCGGCGCAGGACGGGCTCCGTCAGGTCCGGGGTCGAGACATACCGCTTCCGAGCCGTCTCGCTGATCCGGTTCGCGTGCCCGATCCATTCCCCGCAAGCGGCGCATTCGCGCAGGTGGTCGAGGGTCGCGGCGGCGTCGAGAACATCCTCGTCGTCCATCCGCGCCGACAAGGCGGCGCGGGCGCTCGCACAGTTCATACCGGGTAGTCGGTGTCATGGCGTCATTAGTTCCCGCGACTTGTGCGGTCGTGGTCACGATTGCTCCACTGGCGCAGGGAAACCGTCGCCACTTCGATCCGCGTATCGTCGGAGGGCGTGGAGCCGGGCGCGATGGACGAGGCGACGCGGCTCGCGTTGGCCGCGCGCGACGGCGACCCCGCGCGCATGGCGGGGCTCGTACGGCTGACCCAACCCGACGTCTGGCGCCTCTGCGCCGCGCTGGTGGACGCGCCCTCGGCCGACGACCTGACACAGGAGACGTACCTGCGAGCGTGGCGGGCGTTGCCCGGATTCGCGGGGGCGTCGACCGTGCGAACGTGGTTGTTGTCGATCGCGCGGCGGGCGTGCGCCGACCACATTCGCGGGCTCGTACGACAACGCCGCACCGCGACGAGACACGTGTCGCCCGACGTGGCCGCCGACGCGTCCGAGACCGTCGCGCTCGATGACCTGCTCGCGCGACTGCCCGTGCGACGGCGTAGCGCGTTCGTCCTGACACAGGTCGTAGGGCTGTCTTATGCCGAGGCGGCCGTAGTGGAAAATGTCCCGGTGGGAACCATCCGGTCACGGGTGGCAAGAGCCCGTGACGATCTTGTGCGGGCGTGGAGTCAGGCGGCCAAAGTCTGACGCCGTGCGGGACCGATGCGCGGTGTCGCCGCCGGTGACGAGAGGCAGAGCGCGTGAGTATGACCACTGGCGCCGGACGTCGTGCGCGGCACGCCTGCCTGCCACCATCGTCCTGGAGCGACGCCGTGGGCCGCCACTCGCCGCGTTCGTCGTCGCGATCGGCACGACGAGCGTGCGGGTTCGACGTGTCTCGAAGACATTCCGCGAGACGTGGGGCTGCTATTGTGCTGCGCACCGCTGGTGTGGCGACCCACCACCACATACTCCGCCGATCATTTGATCTTCAAGACGAAATGAGTATCCCCACCGATGGCTAAACGGTACGAGCAGAAGAAGAAGGCCGCCCAAATCGTGCGGCAGCAGCAGGAACGCGAGGAGCGGCGGCGTCAGCTCGTGCTCGGCGGCGCGATCCTCGGCGTGATAATCCTGCTGGGCGGCATCATCGCCGGCGGGATCTGGTTGAGCCAGCGCGGTCAGTACGACGTGGTCCAGCCGAAGGCCGAGCACACCAAGGACGGAGCGCTCGTCGTCGGCGAGGGCCCGGTCACCGTCGACCTGTACATCGACTTCATGTGCCCGGCGTGTAAGAACTTCGAGGCCGCGGTCGCGGGTGACATCGACACCTACCTCGCCAACGGTTCGATCACGGTGAACTACCACCCGCTCGCGTTCCTGAACCGCTTCTCACAGGGCACCGCCTACTCGTCCCGTTCGGCTGCCGCGTCTGTCTGCGCCGCCGACGAGGGCATGTTCGTCGAATACTCGAAGGCCCTGTTCGCGGGCGCGCCCGCCGAGAACACCTCGGGTCTGTCCGACGCTGAACTCATCACCATCGGTGAGGACGCCGGCATCGGCGGCGACTTCAAGACCTGCGTGGAGAACGAGACGTACCGCGGCTGGATCGAAGAGGGCACGGTCATGGCCAGTGAGGACGCCAAAGTGACGGCGACGCCGACGGTCCTGATCGACGGTTCGAAGGTCGCCAACGACGAGTTCCTCGCGAAGCTGGCCGCCGCCGTCGAAGAGGCGGGCGTGGCGCCGGAGAGCTCCGAGTCGCCCGGTGACGAGGAATCCCCGGCCGACGAGGAGACCACGAAGGACGAGGAAGAAGGCACAGAACCGGAGACCACCGAGTCTCCGAGCCCCGAGAACTAGAGCCGGCCTGTCTTCGGGAATCCCGTCCCGCCGCAGGGTTCCAGGCGGCGCCTCGACGTGTGGTCGCTCCCCCGCATACGACACCGGTATGCGGGGGAGCCTTCACGAATGCGTCCACCCGGAACCCGCTCGCCACGGAAGTGGATTCACGACACGCCCTAGATCCTCACCCAACGACGTACGGCGGCGGGCCTGCCCGGGTCCGGCGCCGTACGCGTGCTCGGCTCCCGATCGACATGCGGCCGGACCCATCCGGCCCACCGTCGGCACCGAATAACGCGGGCACAATCTCGTCGGAGTAAGGAGTGGAACCATGAACGGTGCCGGTGATTCGGCACGTGACGAACCCCGAATCCGACCGGTGCGGCGGTCCGAGACGGGCCCCGGCACCGACGCGGATCAGCTCCTCGGGCGGGTGGCGCTCGGCGATGAGCCGGCCTTCGAAGAGCTGTACGACCTGATGTCGGCGAAGGTCTACGGCCTGTGCGTCCGGGTTCTGCGGGATCCGGCGCAGGCGGAGGAGATCGCGCAGGAGGTGTTCGTCGAGGTGTGGCGCAAGGCGGCCCGGTTCGATCCGTCGCGAGGCTCCGCGTCGACCTGGATCCTCACCGTGACGCATCGGCGAGCGGTGGACCGGGTTCGGTCCTCCCAGGCCGCGGCGGATCGGGAACGACGGGTCGTTCCCGGAGACGTCGACTACGACCAGGTGTCCGAGATCGTCACCGATCGACTCGAACACCGCCAGGTGCGGCGCTGCCTCGAACGTCTCACCGAGATTCAGCGACAGGCCATCACTCTGGCGTTCTACGGCGGCCACACGTACCGCCAGGTCGGTGACCTGTTGGGGACTGCCCTCCCGACCGTGAAGACCCGGATCCGGGATGGCCTGATCCGGCTCCGCGACTGTTTGGAGGTGATTCGATGACCACCCAGATCCACACCCTCATCGGCGCCTACGCGCTCAATGCCGTCACGGACGAGGAACGTCGTCTCGTGGAACGGCATGTCCGGGACTGCGAGTCGTGCGCGGTCGAGCTGCGCGAGTTCGCGGCGACGGCCGCGCGGCTGGCCGACTACACGATGGTGCGTCCGCCCGCCCGGCTCCGAGCGGACGTGATGGCCGCCGTGCGCCGAGTGCGGCAGCGGCCGCCTCGCTCGCCCTCTCCGGACATATTGCGCCCCAGACTGATTCGACGTTGGCGTACGGCGATCGTGACGACCGCGGTCGCCGTGGTCGTGGCGATCGCGAGCATGCTCGTCACCCTGGTCGTCGTCGAGCCGACGCCGCCTTCCGCCACCGACGCGATGACGGCTGTTCTGACCGCCGAGGACGCCCGGTTCACGGCGCAGGACGTCGACGGGGGCGGGCGCGTGTCCATGGTGATGTCACGCGATCGCGACCAGGCGGTCGTCATTCTGACCGCGCTGCCCGCCATCGCCGACACGCACGCGTATCAACTGTGGCTTGTGGATGATCGTGGGCAGGTGTCGGCGGGCGTCATCGCGGCGGGCGTCAACTCGACCGCGCACGTCGTCGACGGCCTCGGGGACGCCGTCCTGCTCGGCGTCACGGTGGAACCGGCGGGCGGCAGTCGGACTCCGACGCTGCCGATGGTCGCCGACCTGGCGATGCCGGAATGACGCATACGGGCGGGGCACCGGATCCGGTGCCCCACCCACCTCAACCCGGTCTTCGGGCGACGCCGTCAGCGTCGCGGTGGAAGCGGAACGAACCCGCTCGTTCGGCGAATGTAGTCCTCGTATCCGGGGCGACTCTGTCTCATGTGGGTATCCATGAGGGGTTTCCCGGTCTTTCCGGCCAGGAAGTACGTCATCAGGATCGGGGCGGCGATCGTCGCGGCGCCGACCCACGACGAACACGCGATCAGGTAGAGACCCCACCACACGCAGGCGTCGCCGAAGTAGTTCGGATGGCGGCTGTAACGCCACAATCCCGAGTCGAGCACCTTCCCGGCATTGCCGGGATCCGCGGCGAACCGACGCAACTGGTGATCGCTGACCGACTCCATCGCGAAGCCCACGAGCCACACCGCCGCCCCGGCGTAGAGCCAGCCGTCGACGGGCGAATCGTCGTACTGCGCGACCTGGACGGGCGCCGAGATCAGCCACAGGAGGCCCGCCTGCAGGAGATACACCATCCGCAGCGCGTACCAGGACCGGTTGCCGGGCGCCTTGCTCAGCAGCCGTTCGTACCGGGGATCCTCGCCTTTGCCGCGTCCACGCACCGCGATGTGCGCGGAGAGCCGGACCCCCCACACGACCGTCAGCGTCGTGATCGTCCAACCCCGTACCGGATCGCCCTGCCCCGTGGACAGGAGGAGCGTCGTCACCGCGATCGCGGAGAAGCCGAGCCCCCACGCGACGTCGATCACCCGGTGCCGACCGGTTGAGACGCCGACGGCGAACGCCACCAGCACGACGGCCAGCGCCGCCGCGAGACCGACCCCCGCGTTGATCAAGAGAGTCTGAACGGTCACAGCGCCTCCTCGATTCGGGTCTCCGCCCAGGCCCGCCAACGTGGGGTCGGCGGCCGGGCTCGGATCGCGACCGGACGGTCGAAGGCGAGCGCGTCGATGACGAGGGAGCGCAGGTCCGTCGCCGTGTTCATATCAGTCCTTCCGAAGAACGAATTGATGGACATTGAGGTACCGGCTGCGGAATCCGGCTTCCGAGTAGGCGAGGTAGAACCGCCAGGTGCGGTGGAAGACCTCGTCGAAGCCGAGCCGCGCGACGTCGGCGGCGTTCTGGTCGAAGCGGTCCCGCCACAGCCGCAGGGTGCGCGCGTAGTCGAGCCCGAAGTCGAGCCGGTCGGCGAGCCTGAGGCCGTTGGCGGCGCTCAGCCCGTCGATCGCCTCGACCGACGGGATGAGACCGCCGGGGAAGATGTACTTCTGGATCCAGGTGTGCGTGTTCCGGGTCGCCACCATTCGGTCGTGCCGCATGGTGATCGCCTGGAGTCCGACTCGTCCGCCGTCGCGGATCAGGCCGTTCAGTCGCTGGAAGTACTCCGCCCAGTATCTGTCTCCGACCGCTTCGATCATCTCGACACTGATCACCGCGTCGAACTCGGCGCGAAGCTCCAGTTCGCGGTAGTCACGCAGGTGGACGCGGACGGCGTCGCCGAGACCGCGCTCGTCGACGCGCCGCCGGGCGAGTTCGCGCTGCTCGCGCGACAGGGTGATCGTCTCGACGGTGGCTCCTCGTTGCGCAGCGCGAATGGCGAGTTCTCCCCAACCGGTGCCGATCTCCAGGACTCGGCTGCCCGGGCGGACGCGCACGGCGTCCAACAACCGGTCGATCTTGCGGCGCTGGGCGTCGGCGAGGTCGCGCCATCCGGGTTCTCGACCGGGCGAGAAGAGTGCCGCCGAGTAGGTCAGGCTGTCGTCCAGGAAGCAGCGGAAGAGCTCATTGGACAGATCATAGTGGTGGGCTATGTTGCGGCGCGCGCCCTCGAGGGTGTTGCGTGTGTCGTCCGGTGTTCCGGGGAGGACGACCCTGCGGAGGCGTTGGAGCGCCGGTGGCACGAGCACGTCCGTGTTCTCCGCGAGCCTCGTCAGCAGCGCCGCCAGGTCGGGGCTCGTCCAATCGCCGGCCTGATAGGACTCGCCGAGGCCGATGAGCCCTCCGGTCCCCAGCCGACGTAGGAAGTCCAACGGCCGCACGAGGACGAGAACGGGCGTGCCCTCGGGGTGCCGTGCCGAATCGGCGCGATCGGCGTCGGTGACGACGATGCCGAAGCGACGGGCGACGCGGTTGAGCAGTGGTCGCGTGACGGCGGTCCGCCATGAGGGGCGCGGTGGTGTCAGGACATCGGGCCAGCGCGTGCGCGCGCCGTCGTGATCGAGCGCTGATCGCATCTTCATCCTTTGTGATTCGTCGAGTGTTGGACGGTGCGGGGAACGATCGGGAGTCCCCGCAGGTACAGGCGGACACCGTGCCACCGGATGGCGGCGGAGACCATGACAGTCGCTAGTGGATGCAACAGTGCGGTGACGGCCATCCGGGCCAGTCCGGCGGATCGCCCCCGCCCCGTGACCGTCGCGCTCATCAGCGGGCGGCCGGAGCGATACAGCGTGATCGCGAGGCTGAGCCGGTCACCCGGGTCGGCGAAGGCCATGCGATACGTTCCGGAAATGGGGAGAAACGGCGACACGTAGAACTCCTTGTCCACGGCGGCGCGCCCCTTCTCGTCCACGCGCAACAGATAGCGATGTCGCTGCCCGTAGGTGTTGTGGACTTCGGCGATCACGTAGCGGGTCGCGTCCGTCTCGTCGCGGCACCAGTAGACGGTCAGCGGGTTGAAGACGTAACCCCACATCCGTGGCTGCGTCAGCATCAGGACCGTTCCGCCGTGCAGGTCGACGCCCTCCGCCGCGCAGTAGGAGCGGACGTTGGCATCGATGCTCGCCTTGGGATCGCCACAGTGGTCGGTGGAGCGGAATTCCGCCAGCCATCGGAACGGTCGAGGCAGACGTGGCGGATCGGCGGCGTCGACGAGCCACAGGTGGCCGCGTTGTCGTAGCGCGTACCGAAAGGGCGTGAAGCGGGTGTGCCGGGTTTCGGTCCGGTACAGCCGAAACCGCGTCATGGCCGCGCTCCGACGCTGTGCGCCGCGGCGATCCCGGCCCGGCAACCGTCCTCGTGGAACCCCCAGCCGTGGTACGCGCCCGCGAACGCCGTCGTCGCCGTGTTGAGGTCGCCGAGTCGATCCTGGGCTGCGACGGAGTCGGGAGTGTAGACCGGATGGCGATAGTCCATTGTCGCCAATACGCTGTCGCGTGCGACGTAGTCCTCCCCGAGTGATACGACGAACTGGCTCCGGATATCGAGCCGGTGCAGGCGATTCAGGTGGTAGGACACCCGGACCGGCGCGTCGCCGGGCTCGCAGGACGACTGCCGGTAGTTCCAACTTCCCCAGGCCGCGCGCCGGGTCGGCAGGCGGGAGACATCGGTGTGCAGGATCGTTCGGTTCGCCGAATACGTGAATGCCGACAGGACCTCGCGCTCGGCCTCCGTCGGGTCCGCGAGCAGCGCCAGCGCCTGGTCCGCGTGGGTCGCGACGACCACCGCGTCGAAGGTCTCGACGTTGTCGCTCTCGTCGCGGACGTGCGCGCCGTCGACGCCTCGGGTCACCGAACGAACGGGGCACCACGTTCGCACGAGGGGGATTTGTTTGAGGACGGCGTCGACGTACGTTCGTGAGCCACCGACCACCGTTCTCCACTGTGGCGTGTTTCCGAGCGACAGCATGCCGTGGTTGTCGAGGAAGCGGAAGAGATAGCGCGCCGGGTACTCCCGGGCCACGGTCGACCCGCACGACCACACCGCCGAGATCAGCGGAACGATGAAGTGCCGCACGAAGTACTCGCCGTACCCGCCGTCGGCCAGAAACCGGCCGATCGTGACGTCGGCGTCGGCGTCCCCGCTCATGACGCGCGTGGCGTGCCGATGGAATCGCGGGACCTGCGCGAGCATCGCGACGAACCGGCCGGACCGGACGTTGGCGGGTTTCGCGAACAAGCCCCGGAACCCCTTCGCTCCGCAGTACTCCAGGGCGCACCCGTCGCACCGGATCGACATGCTCATCTCGCAGTCCTGAGTGGGCACCCCCAGCTCGTCGAAGAGCCCGCACAGGAACGGGTAGTTGCGTTGATTGTGGACAAGGAAGCCCGTGTCGACGCTGACCGACTCGCCTTCGCTCGAGACGTCGTGTGTGTGCGCGTGACCTCCGCAGCGGTCCTCCGCCTCGTACAGCGTCACGTCGACGTCGCGCCGCAACGTGTACGCGGCCGTCAGACCCGCCACCCCTGATCCGATGACGGCGACCTTCCGCCGACTGTCACTCATGTGAACCTCCTCAGCGCGCGGTGCTTGAGGGGTGTTCGGAGCCGGAGGTGTTCCGGATGGCGCGGATTCCCGTTTTTCGTGTGATGGGCCGTAATATCGCGACGTCGGCGTCGACAATCACTCACATGACGGCGCTGACGACCCATCCGCGCCCGAGACCGTCCCGAATGAACGGCATGACCTTGTCGCCACCGCATCCGCGCGTCGAAGTCGCCGCGCCGCGCCCGGCGGGCCCCGAGCCGGCCCTCGTCGTCGTCCTCCTGCACGGTGGCGTCCAGCGAAGCCGGGCACCCGCGGCAGCCCATCGTCTCACATATCTGAGGATGCGGTGGTTCAGTCGGCTCCTGACCGGGCGGACGGAACACGGCGAGCTCGCGGTGTGGCGACTGCGGTACCGCTATCGCGGTTGGAACGCCCCCGGCCTCGACGCCGTGGCCGACGCCCGTTGGGCCGTCGCCCAGGCGCGACGAAGGCACCCCGCGGCCTCCGTCGCGCTCGTCGGTCACTCGATGGGCGCCCGTGCGGCCCTGCGCGCCGCCGACTCACCCGCCGTGGTCGGCGTGTGCGCGCTCGCTCCGTGGTTGCCGTCCGGTGAACCGATTCCACCATCGCCGGGCCTGGTGCTCCTGGCTCACGGTGACCGAGACCGGGTCACCCCGCTCCATGAGACCGTCGCCTACGCCGAGCGGGCCGCCGCGGCGGGCGTCGACGCGCGCATGGTGACCGTGGACGGTGACGGACACGCGATGCTGCGGCGACCGCGCACGTGGAACCGGCTCGTCAACGGTTTCGTCGACGAGCTGGCCATGGCGGGGCGCAACGGCTAGACGAGGCGCTTACGCCAGTTCATGGCGATGATGATGCGCGACTTCGCCGAACCGTCCCATTCGCACGTCAAACCGCTGGCCTCGACGGCCGCCACGATGCGATGCCCGATCTCGATCGTCGACTTCGGGTCACCTCCATACGCGCCGTAGGCGAGCATGAGGTCGTCACCCCGAGCGGCCCTTTCGGTGTCCTGCTCGTGGAAGAACACGTATCCGGTGTCATCGTCGTCGCGCTCACCGCCGATCTCGCTGACACCGCAGCTCATGCAGCACGCGAAGCTCTCGCGCGCGGTGATCCCGGAGCGTCCGAGCGATTCGAACGCCGTCGTCAGCCTGTCGTTGTCGGTGGTCTCCGGCCAATCGCGCTGCGCGATGACCTGTTTCATCCATATAGGATTTAGAATGACCGCGGCCTGTTGCTCGTCGATCTCGTCGTCGGATTCCGCCGACTCCATGATGAACTCGATGATCTCGTCGTAGGAGTGCTCGCCGCTCGCCACCCACGTCTCGGCCTGATCCGTCGCGTACTCCATCGCCTCGAACGACGGGGCCGCGACGGGGGCGGGCGTGAAGGCCGTGCGTTCCCAGCTGATCGTCGACTTCCACTCGGGATCCTCGGTCGCCCAGGCCGCGAACAGTCGCACCACCGACGCCCGGTCGACGGACGCGCCGTACTGGTCGCCCGTGAACTCCTTGTGCTCGACCAGATCGGGGCCGTCCTCGGCGAGCGTCACCTGAATGTACTCACCGGGCACGTACGGGATCCGGTTCACGGTCATCCACAACCCGGCCTCGCCGCCGAGCCCGTCGAGGAGCTCGGCGATGCGGGCGCGGGTCGGCAATGACACGTCGTCGTTCAGGGTCTGCAGCGTCACCGGAAGCGTAGCGGTTTCCTTCATCGGCGCATTCTCCCAAGCCCGCGCCACCGGCGCCCCGCCGTCAACGACGACGCCTCCAGCGTCGGTCGGCTCGGATCTGCCGGACGACGTTGCGCCCCGGAATGCCGGTCACTCCGCCGCCGCCGTGCGTCGCCGAACCCGCCTGGTACAGGCCCCGGATCGGGGTCCGCAAGTCGGCGAACCCGGCCGCCGGGCGGCCGTGGAACAGCTGGTGCGGCGTCATCTCCCCATGGAAGATCGAGCCGCCGACCAGGCCGTACTCGTGCTCCATCTCATGCGGTCCGATGACCTGGCGATGCTTGATCGACGAGGTGAAGCCCGGCGCGACGGCCTCCATCCGCGCGATCACCCGATCCGCGTACGCGGCCAGGCCGTCCGCGTCCGGTTCCGCGCTCCACGTGTGCGGTACCCACTGGGTGAACATCGAGACGATGTGTTCGCCGGGCGGTGCCAGGGTCTCGTCGAAGACGCTCGGGATGCACACGTCCGCGAAGGGCTCCCGTGCCGCCGTGCCCGTCACCGCGTCCTGATACGCGCCCTCGATGGAGTCGAGGGACTCGGCGAGGACGATCGTCCCGCCGTGCACCTGGGGGTCGAAATCAGGGTGCGCCGTGAACGTCGGGAGCCGATCCACCGCGAGATTGATCTTGACGGTGCCGCTGCGGCTCTTCCACCGCTTGATGTCCGACAGGAACTCCGGCGGCAGTTCCACGGGGTCGATCAGCCTCAGGAACGAGATCGTCGGATGCGCGGTCGTGATGATCGTCGGTGCCCGCAGTTCATCCCCGTTGGCCAAGGTCACGCCGATCGCGGACCCGTCGGCGACGTTGATCCGTTCGACGCGGGAGCCCGTGCGGATCGTCGCGCCGAACGCGCGAGCGGAGCGTGCCAAGGCCTGGGTGACGCCGCCCATTCCTCCCTGAGCGAAGCCCCACGCCCCGGTCTGACCTTCGATCGATTCTCCGATGTGGTGGTGCAGCATGACGTACGCCGTGCCCGCGGATCGAGGCCCCGCCCACGTTCCGATGCAGCCGGACACGGCGAGCAGCCCGCGCATCGCATCGGACTCGAAGCGCTCCTCCACCAGGTCGGCGATGCTGGCCGTCATGATCTTCGTGGCGTCAACGGCGGAACGGACATTGAGGTGCCGCACGGTCTTCAACAAGGACGCCTGCCCGAACAGGTCCGCGATGCGATGCGAGCCCAGCTTCGGCGGGATCCGTTCGACGAGTGGTCCGAGGACGGAGGCGAGCTCGGCCAGCCATTCCTGCCAGTCCTCGTACGCCGTCGCGTCGGCGGCCGAGAACGCGGCGATCGCGTCGTGGCGGGCGTTGGCGTCGTCGTGCATGCGCAGCGCCCGGCCGTCCGCGCGGGGCGCGAAGTACGGCCCCTGCGGGTAGACGTGGTAGCCGTGTTCAACGAGGTCCAGGTCCTCGATGATGTCGCGTGGCAGCAGGCTGACCACATAAGACAGAGAACTGACGGTGTACTGCGGCCCGAACGGCTGCTCGCTGACGGCTGCTCCACCGACGATGTCGCGGGCCTCGCACACGCACACCTTTGCGCCGCGTTTGGCCAGGTAGGCGGCGGCGACGAGGCCGTTGTGACCGCCCCCGATCACGATCGCGTCGTAGTTGCCGTCCATCGGGAACTCCTGTCAATTGAGACATTTCGATAGGTGCTCATTATGTCGGAAAGATGGCGTCGCCGGGGGAGCGTCGATGAGCGTCCACATTGGTGCGATCGGTCGTGGTCGCCCGAAAACGGGTCGTCGTGACCGTGTCGTCGTAGTACGGTCCCCCCATGTCAACACCGCTGTATCCGCCGAAACCGAAGCCCGGTGATCGTGTCGCGATCGTGTCGCCCTCCGCGGGCTTGCCCGAGTTGTTCCCGATTCCCTATGAGTTGGGCCTGCAGCGACTTCGGGACGACTTCGGCCTGATCCCCGTGGAATACCCGACGACTCGGAAGATGGACTCGAGCGCCGCCGATCGCGCCGCGGACCTCCACTCGGCCTTCGGCGATCCCGAGATCCGGGCCGTGTTCGCGAGCATCGGCGGCGACGATCAGTTGACCGTCCTCAAGCATCTCGATCCCGAGCTGCTGCGCGCCAATCCGAAACCGTTCTTCGGGTTCAGCGACTGCACCAACCTGCTGGCGTACCTCAACCGGCTCGGAATCGTCGGATACCACGGCGGCGCGATCATGACCGCCTTCGGTCGCAGTGGCGCGATGAACAGCGTCAGCGTGGACTCCTTGCGGGCCGCGCTCTTCGAGTCCGGGCCCTATCGGTTGACCGAGAACAACATGTTCGGCGATCTGCACGGCAAGTGGGAGGATCCCGCGACCTTCGCGTGCGAGCCACCCGTCGAGCGTTCGACCGGGTGGGACTGGCACAACGCCGACACCTCGGTCACCGGCCACGCGTGGGGCGGTTGTCTGGAGATCGTCGCTTGGTTGCTCATGTCCGACGTCGCGGTTCCGCCGATCGAGTACTTCGACGGAGCGGTGCTGTTCTTCGAGACCACCGAGGAGCTGCCCAGCGCGGAAGAGGTGTACGGGACGATGCGGTGCATCGGTGAACGCGGCATCCTTGGACGCGCCGCGGCGCTGCTCATGGCGCGACCGATGACGCGTAACCACGGCGCGCCGGTTCGGCGCCCGGAGTACGCGTCTCAGCAGCGCGACTCGGTCCTGAGGGCCATGGAGGAGTACGCGCCCGGTGTTCCCGTCGTCACGAACATCGATTTCGGACACACGGATCCGCAGTCGATCATCCCGTACGGCGGTCTTATCACAGTGGATGGCCCGGCTCGTCGAATCACCGTCACCTACTGAGCCGGTCGGATCAATGATCGCGCGACGGCCGGACCACTCCGTCCGGCCGTCGTTTCGTGTACTCGAAGCCTACGGCGACATCACGTGTCGGTCCGTGCTCTGCCCGTCGTCGAGGAACGGGCGGAGCAGGTGCGGTGAGTTCTCGACCGTGAAGCCCAAGGTGTCGTGTTCGGCCGCGTCCCGGATCCAGTAGCCGCCCGTCCCGGCGGAGGTCGACGCCATCGCCGACATGAGTCCCAGTCGACGCTGCAAAAGGGACTGTCGAAGTGTCCACCCGATGATCGCGTCGCGGCGCAACACGGATGTCGACCGGTACCAACCGCCGGACCGTACGACGAGGAACGGACCGACCAGGGCGTGCCCGAGCGCGGTGAAGGAGGCGACCGCCAGACCGAGTCCCAGCGCGAGCACGCCGCCGGCGATCACGAACGCCCACGGCCACGTCGTCAGCCACGCGCCCGCGAAGGCGACGGCGCCGATCGCGAGCGCCCAACCGAACCGGCGGCGCAACGCCGTATGGGGGTGTCTCGTCAGATCGACGGACAGTGGTTCGTGCGCGGTGTCGAGGACGTCGTGGGCGACGCGGCGGGCCAGCGAGACGTGGGTGCGCGGCAGGATCGTGCTGCCCGCCGTCTTCGCGAACGTGAAGCCGGTGAGGCCGGTGGAGATGAGGTTCGTGTCTGCGGTCCCCATGAACCTCCACAGTAGCGGTTCGCCGATGTCGACCCCGCGGATCCTTGCCACGTCGCGGTTGACTTCTCGCGTGGAGAACAGGCCCTGCGTCGTGCGGAGCACCGTCGTGTCGCCGTCGACCCGTACGAGCCGGAACCGCCAAGTCTCGGCGATGTGATTGAGCGCCAAGCCCCCGACTCCGAGCACCCACATGAGTGCCAGACCGATCGCGATCGCGGTGGGCGCGGTGTACGGGTTCCAGTCGAGGACTCGTTCGACGACGCCGGGCGCGTCGACTCCGAAGAGTTGGACGGCCCAGTACGTTCCCCACAGGACGCCCCCGGCCATCAACAGCGCCCACACCGTGAAGATGTTGTGGACGGTCCATGCCGGCTTGATCGTGGCGATGTCGCGTTCGGCGAGAGTTCGCGGCGGTACCTCGTTCGGCCGGGACGCCGCCTCGTGGGGAGTCGCCTTACTCGGTGCCCGGGCCGTTTCCAGCAGTTCCCTGCGCAACCACCGCGCGGTCGTCGTCGACACCGCGTCGAGCGTCAGCGCCGACTCGCCCGACACCTGCTGGCCCGCGCCGATCGTGACGACGTGCAGCCTCGCCAGCCGATGTCTGAGCCTCGCGTGCGTGTCGACGCTGCGTATCCGTTCGCGCCGAATGGAACGGTGATTGCGCACCGCCAGTCCGGTGCGGACCTCGACGTGCGTCGAGGTGATTCGGTAGCGGGTCTTCCACCATCTCCACAGGTCCGTCGCCGCGCTGATCAGCCCGGTCCCCGCGACCGCCNCCGTCGACCAGACGGCGGCGGAGTCCATGGGTGCGTTGAAGACCAGGACCGCGAGCGCCACGGGCACGAGGGACACCGCCGCGGACGCGGCGTCGATCCACACGACCGCGACCGCGAGGCGGCGCCAGGGGACTTCGGATTCGTCGCTCACGTCGCGTCCCCCTCGTCGAGCGAGGCCAGTCGACTCAGCTCCGCGGCGACGTCCATCGCCGTCTCGACCGTCATGCCCTCGATCTTGATCGGGCCGACGGCGGACGCGGTGGTGACGACCAGAGTCGAGAGCCCGAGTGCCTGTTGTATCGGTCCCCGGGTCGTGTCGACTGTCTGAATGCGACTGATCGGCGCGATGCGCCACTGCCGCAGCACCCAGCCGGAGGACGCGTAGACCGATTCGTCGGTCGTTTCCCACCGGTGAACGTGATACCGGACGAGAGGCATGACGATCACGCGGCCGACACCGAGTACGAGCGCGGCGATCCATATCGGAGCGATCCAGTCGCGGGCTCCGGTCCACCACCACCATGCGGCCGACAGCAGCGTCAGAAGGAGGATCACGTCGATCAAGGAGGTCAATCGCCACCACGTGATCGCGCGTCGATCGAGACGGTTGGCGGGAGCCCGCAACCGGAGGCCTGCGGTCGTGGTCATTGGGGGTCCTCTCACTTGGTCCCTCCACCGTGCCGTCACCGGCCACGACGCCGCAACTGCCGACCGGCCACGCGTCCACGCCGACCGGCCACGTTCGGCTCACGGGAATCGGTCCGTCGGCACGAAACGCCGGAACATCGGCGCTCGCGGCGCCGTCGTGTCCGCCTTACGCTGGCGGTATGCCCTCTTCATCGCAGCCACCACCCGTCCGGAGCTGGCTGCTGCCGGGCGAGCTCGCCGGGGGTGAGGTCGCCATCGGCGTCCGCCGTACCGCTCGCGACTGGCTCGTCGACGTCATGCTTTTCGCGTTCGCGGTGCTCATCTGGTTCGAGCAGGTGGAGAACTATCCGGGTCCGTACGACCCGGAAACGCCCTCGTGGATGCTCGCGATCGACCCCTGGATCGGCGCCGTGGCGTGTCTGGCGCTGTGGTGGCGTCGTCGCTTTCCCTTGGCGCTCATGATCTTCATGATCGTCGTGCTGATCGTGTCGGCATCCGGTACGGGCGCCGTCATGGTCGCCGTCCTGACGTTGGCCGTCCATCGAGACTGGTGGATCGCCGGTCTCGGCTGTGCCGTGTGCCTCGGGATCGTCGTCCCGTACGGCTTTCTCGCGCATCCACCGGAGTTCCCACCGTGGATGTTCGCGGGGATCTGCGCCCTGATGTTCGTCGTCCCGTTGATGATCGGCATGACGGTACGGGCACGCCGCCAGCTCATGGTGTCGCTGCGTCGCGACACCGAGCGACAGCGCGAGGAACACCGCCTTCGACTCGCGAACGTCCGCCGCGCCGAACGCCAGCAGATCGCGCGGGAGATGCACGACGTCCTCGCGCATCGCCTGTCCCTGCTTTCCGTCCACGCGGGCGCGCTGGCGTACCGCAACGAGCGCGCGCGGGCCGGCTCGGCCGTGGCGTTGCGCCCCGAGGAGGTCGACTCCGCGATCACCGTGATTCGAGACAACGCGGCCATCGCCTTGTCCGAGTTGGGGGAGGTGCTGACCGTGCTGCGCGACGACGGCGCCGATTCGGAGACGACCCGCCCCCAACCGTAATTGGCGACTTTGGACATACTGCTGGCGGAGGTGCGCGCCAGCGGCCAGGCCGTGACGGTCCGCGTCAACGGCGATCTGTCGGACGCGCGGACGTTGTCCGCCCAGCATCAGCGCACCGTCTACCGCGTCATCCAGGAAGGGCTGACCAACGCGCGCAAACACGCGCCGAGCGCGGCCGTCACCGTCGACCTCGGGATCGAACCGGAGGAAGCCGTCACCGTCGCGATCACCAACGTCATGTCCCCGGACGGGCGAGACGCGGATGGACTCGGTGTCGGCCTGACCGGCCTCGCCGAACGCGTCGCCGTCGACGGCGGCCACCTCGACCATCGCATCGCGGACGGCAGGTTCGTCCTCACCGCACGGATACTCTGGGAGCCATGACCGACAGCGTGACCAAGGTGCTCCTCGTCGACGACGATCCGCTCGTTCGGACGGGACTGCGGTTCATGCTCGGAGGCGGAGACATCACCGTGGTCGGCGAAGTCGCGGACGGCCGCGACGTACTCGCCGCGGTGCGCGAATCGCTCCCCGACGTCGTCCTCATGGACATCAGAATGCCCGATGTGGACGGATTCTCGGCGACTCGGGACATCTCGGCGCTCCCGGAGCCGCGGCCCGTGGTCATCATGCTGACCACCTTCGACGCCGACGACAACGTCGTCGAGGCGATGCGTTCCGGTGCCGCCGGATACCTCCTCAAACACGCCGACCCCGCCGAGATCGTCGACGCCGTGCGTCGTGCGGCGACGGGCGAGCCGGTGCTCTCCCCTCAAGCGGCACGGAGCCTCATCGCCCACGCCGCCACCCCGCGAAGCAGTCGCGCCGAACAGGCCCGCCGACGTCTCGCCACACTGTCCGAATCAGAGCGCCGGGTCGCCGAGCTAGTCGCCGAAGGACTGTCGAACGCGGAAATCGGCCGTCGGTTGTACCTGTCCACGGGAACCGTCAAAACGCACGTCTCCAGCGCCCTCGCCAAACTCGGTCTGACCGGACGCATCCAACTCGCGCTCCTCGCGCACGACGCCGCGGACTCCGAGTCCCGGTAAGGCGCCTTCGACGTGGGACGGTGCCCGCGCCGGCTCAGTTCGCCGCCGTGACCGTCCCCGCCGTACCGTCCACGGTGACCATGGTCCCCTCCGCCAGATCCGTCGTCGCCGAGACCGCGCCCAGCACCGCTGGGATCGCGTACTCGCGGGCCACGATCGCCGCATGGGACGCCGCGCCACCGGTGTCGGTGACGACGGCCGCGCACCGGCCGAACAGCGGCGTCCACGCCGGATTCGTCGTCGGCGCCACCAACACCTCACCTGGCCGCAACCGGTCGAACTGCGACGGGTCGGTGATCACGCGCACCGGACCCGACGCCACGCCGGCGGAGCCCGGAGTGCCGCTCACCAGCGCGTTCTCGACGCGTCGCCGTTTCAGATACCTCCGGTCGACGATCGGAGCCGAGCCCAACCGCCGGTAGACCGCCCGCCGACGCTCCACGATCCTCCGCAGCACGGCGGCCCGTTCCGCGCCGGGCGGCTCGGCCAGCTCCTCTCTCCGCAGATAGAACACGTCGAACGGGGCGTCGAGCGCACCCGCCTCCGTCCACCGTCGACCGTATTCGAGCAGGAGCCGACGGACGAGCGGCTGCCCCAACGTCGAGTAGAAGTGCGTGTCCTCCCTGAACTGAGTGAAACCCCGCGCGGCGGTCAACTGTCGATCGACGAGTCGGCGCAGCGGGCCGCGTCGCAGCAGCGGATGCGAGTACAACTCCCGTTCCGCGCGAGCCGAACCCGTCTCGACGCTCGGGCGGGCACCCGACGCCATCGCCTTCAGCAACGCCAGCACCAGGCCGGGATCGTCCCCCCAGGTAGGACTGCTCACCGCCAGGATCGACGTCTCCCGCGAACCGTACTCCGTGAGAAAACGCTCCAAGCTCTCCGCGAACGCGCGACCCGTCGCCGTTCCGGCGAGTGCCTGAGGCAGGTCGGCGGTGTCCGTTCCCTCGACGAGCGCGGCCAGATCCGTGTCGCCGCGAATGCTCGTCGCCAGTTCCTCCAACGCCCGGTTCGTCTCGGCGGTCTTGTGATCGACCCCCGCCATCAACAGGCCGAACAGCCGGAGACGACCCAGCAGGGTCAGCGTCACCCCGAAGCGCAGCGCCGCCATGGCGCACCGCGGAATGAACCTGGTGCGCAGTCGCATGATCGACGGCATGATCGTCAACGCCTCGGACAGCCGCCGATCGATGTCGTCGTAGTCCAACGCGGTCAGGTCGAGCCGGGCGCCGTCGGCGACGATCGCGAACGCGGTCGTCAACCGCTCATCCGCCAGCATCGCGTCCCTTGTGTAGCGATCGGACCGGAACACGTTGCGGAGCAGCCGGAACGGAGTCAATGGCGACACCCGCGGCGTCGGTGGTGTCAGTGACACGACCACACCGTCCTCCTCCGTCAGCAGCGATTCGAGCGGGTCGAGCCGCGGCCCCATTGACGCGAACAAGGCGCGCACCCCGTCGAAGGACTCCCGCGTCCAGGTCGTCACGTCGAGCGGATACGGTCGAAACGGCGTGAGCTCGGTGAACATCTCGGCGGCCTTGCGTTGGATCGGATTGACCCGGCCGAGCGGCGTCGCGCTCGCGGTGATCGGCCGTGACTGGACGATATAGACGGTCTCGTCCGCCACACACCATTCGATGTCCTGGGGCGCGCCGAAATGCCGCGCGATGTCGTGGCCGAGCCGCGCGAGTCGACGCACCGTCACGGCGTCCAGTATCGGCGTACCGTCGGCCTCTCCCCGCGCCTCCCGTGTTCCCCCGCCGGACACCGATCGGATCACGCGCTCGCGACGGCCCGGAGTGAACGAGCGGACTCGGCCGCGCTTGACGACGTAGTGATCGGGGGTGACGAGACCGGCCACGACCGACTCTCCGAGACCGGGGCTCGCGTCGATGATCGTGAGGGCCGGGTCGCCCGACACCGGGTCAATGGTGAACATGACCCCGGCGGCGTCGGAGTCGATCATGCGCTGCACGACGACGGCGATCGTGACGTCGGCCCCGTCGATACCGAGCCGCGCCCGGTATTCGACGGCGCGATCGGTCCACAGTGATGCCCAACAGCGCCGAATCGCGTCGAGGACGGCCGGCAGTCCGACCACATTGAGCACGGTGTCGTGCTGTCCGGCGAACGCGGCGCCCGGTAGGTCCTCGGCGGTGGCGGAGGAGCGGACCGCGACGGCGCCGCCGAGCGTCGAGTACGCCGTGCCGATCGCCTCGATGAGCGATTCGTCCAGTTCCACGCGTCGCAACGCCTCCCGGATGCGGGCCGGGTCGGCGGTCAGATCGAGGTCGAGGTCGCGAACCGCTGCGCTGTACGCGTCGGTCGTGACGACGAAGCCCGGTGGTACGGGCGCACCCGCCGCGACCAGTTCGCCCAGGTTGGCGCCTTTGCCACCGGTGATCGCCAGCGCGCGACGGTCTATTTCGGACAGTTCGCGGACGGTTCGCGGAGGCGGGGTCGGTTCCATCGTCAACCTCGTATTTCATTAGACGATGAAATAACGCTACACCCGTGATCGCGACGACGCCAGCGTGGAACGCCTGTGGACGGCTCCGTTCGAACCGTCCACAGGTGATGATCAGCTCAGTCGAGGCACTCGGACCCGAGCAGGCTCTTCAGCTCCGAGCTCAGGCCCGGACCGGTCGTGACCTTGTATCCGTCGTCGACCGCGAGCAGGGTGTCGTGATTGCCGCACCGCAACCGGATGCGGACGGCCGTATCCCCCTTGTTGCCCTGCAAGATCGCCCGGAGTTCGGACACGAGTCGATCGTTGACCTTGGCGAGCTGCATCGAGAGGGTCAAGGTGGGTTCGTTGACGAGATCGGCCTCGCTGATCTCCAGCGGCTGCACGTCCATCGCGACGATCGAGATCTCCGAGTCGCGCCGATTCACCTTGCCACGGACCGCGAGGATCTGATCCTGGGCGAGGTGCGGCCCGACGAGCTCATAGGTCTTCGGGAAGAACAGCACCTCGATGGAGGCGTCCAAGTCCTCCACGGTGCCCTTCGCCCAGGCCTTGCCCTGTTTGGTGACGCGCCGTTCCAGGCTGGACATGATCCCGGCGATCGTCACGGCCGCGCCGTCCCCGGCGTCCTCATTGATCAGATTCGCGATCCGGTGTTCGCTGTTCTTCCGCAGCACCTGCTCGGCGCCCTCAAGGGGGTGCCCCGACACGTAGAGCCCCAACATCTCCCGCTCGAAGTCGAGCCGCGTCTTCTGCGGCCATTCCTCACCGGAGAACGACAACTCGGGGCCGCCGCTCCCTGCGGGCTGCTCCGGCGTCAGCAGGCCGCCGAACAGGTCGAACTGGCCCTCCGCCTCCTTGCGTTTGACGCCGACCATCGCCTCGACGAGTTGCTCGTGCTGGTCGAACAACGCCTTGCGGGAATGCCCCAGCGAGTCGAAGGCTCCGGCCTTGATCAGCGATTCGATCACTCGCTTGTTGCAGACCGGCAGTTTCGACTTCTCCAGGAACTCGCTGAAGGACGCGTAGTCGTTCTTCTCCTCGCGTGACGCGACGATCGAGTCGACCACGGCGGCACCCACGTTGCGGATCGCGCCGAGCCCGAAACGGACGTCCGTCCCGACGGCCGTGAAGTTCCGCAGCGACGAGTTGACGTCCGGCGGGAGCACCTTGATGCCCATCTTCCGGCACTCGGCCAGGTAGATCGCGGACTTGTCCTTGTTGTCGCCCACCGAGGTCAGCAGCGCCGCCATGTACTCGGCGGGGAAGTTCGCCTTCAGGTACGC
This sequence comes from Stackebrandtia soli, assembly GCF_965137155.1. Taxonomy (NCBI): domain Bacteria; kingdom Bacillati; phylum Actinomycetota; class Actinomycetes; order Glycomycetales; family Glycomycetaceae; genus Stackebrandtia; species Stackebrandtia soli. Next base: position 167,396 of record NZ_CBCRZX010000002.1, on the reverse strand, counting down.
CGTCCAGTAGGACACGAGCGCGTACCCGGCGGCGTGGGACTTGTTGAACGCGTAGCCGGCGAACGGCAAGACCGTGTCCCACAGCGTCTGGATGGCGTCGTCCTTGAAGCCCTGGTCCCGCATCCCGCCCTGGAAGGCCGCGAACTGCTCCTCCAGGACCTCTTTCTTCTTCTTTCCCATCGCCTTGCGGAGAATGTCCGCCTGGCCCATCGTGAAACCGGCGACGCGCTGGGCGATGAGCATGATCTGCTCTTGGTAGACGATGAGGCCGTAGGTCTCGGCGAGGATGTCCTTCAGCGGCTCCTCGAGATCCGGGTGAATCGGCACGATGTCCTGTCGGCCGTTCTTTCGGTCCGCGTAGTTCAAGTGCGCGTTCACGGCCATCGGACCCGGTCGGTACAGCGCGATGACGGCGGTCGCGTCGGAGAACCCGGTGGGCCGCATCCGTTGCAGCAGTTGCCGCATCGCCGTGCCGTCCAGCTGGAACACGCCCAGGGTGTCGCCGCGCGCCATCAACTCGAAGGTGGCGGGGTCGTCGAGCGCGAGCGTCTCCAGATCGATGTCGATGTCGCGGTTGATCTTGATGTTGCTGATGGCGTCCCCGACGACCGTCAGGTTTCGCAGGCCCAGGAAGTCCATCTTCAACAGGCCCATTGACTCACACGACGGATAGTCCCAGCCGGTGATGATCGAACCGTCCGGACGCATCCACAGGGGAACCTCGCCGAGCAGCGGTTGGCTCGACATGATGACCGCGCACGCGTGCACGCCGGCGTTGCGGATCAGCCCTTCGAGACCGCGCGCCGTGTCGAAGATCTTCTTGACCTCGGAGTCCGTCTCGACCAGGGACCGGACCTCGGCGGCCTCCGCGTACCGCTCGTGTGAGGAGTCCACAATGCCAGACAGCGGGATGTCCTGGGCCGCGACCGGCGGCGGCAGGGCCTTCGTGATCCGCTCCGCGACGGAGAAGCCCGGCTGACCGAGGTGCGCCCGCGCCGAGTCCTTCAACGCGGCCTTGGTCTTGATGGTGCCGAACGTGATGACCTGCGCGACCTTCTCCGCGCCGTACTTGCGGGTCGCGTATTCGATGATCTCGCCGCGACGACGGTCGTCGAAGTCGAGGTCGATGTCGGGCATCGAGATGCGCTCGGGGTTGAGGAACCGCTCGAACAGCAGGCCCAGCGGAATCGGGTCGAGCGCGGTGATGCCGAGCGCGTACGCGACCAGCGCGCCGACGGCGGAACCACGGCCCGGGCCGACGTAGATGCCGACGCTGCGCGCGTAGTTGATGAGGTCGGCGACGACGAGGAAGTAGGCGGGGAAACCCATTCGGTTGATGACGCTCAACTCGAACTCGGCGCGCTCGGTGTAACCGTCGGGCAGTCCGTCGGGGAAGCGGCGGCGGAGGCCCTCCATGACCTCGTAGCTCAGCCACGTCTCGGCGGTGTAGCCCTCCGGCACGTCGAAGATCGGCATCCGGTCGTGGTGGTCGAAGACCTCGCTGTACGAGTCGACCATCTCGGCGATGAGCAGCGTGTTGTCGGCGGCTCCCGGCACCTCGGCGTCCCAGTAGTCGCGCATCTCCTTGGGAGACTTGATGTAGTACCCGTCGCCGGAGAACTTGAAGCGGTTCGGGTCCGTCAGGGTCTTGCCGGACTGCACGCACAGGAGCGCCTCGTGGTGGACCGCGTCGTGCTGGTGCACGTAGTGGGAGTCGTTGGTGGCGATCGGTTTCAGGCCGAGTCGCTTGCCGATGTCGAGCAGCCCGTCACGCACCCGCATCTCGATGTCGAGGTCGTGGTGCATCAGCTCGAGGAAGAAGTTCTCCTTGCCGAAGATCTCCTGGTACTTCGCGGCGGCCTCGATGGCCTCCTGGTCGTGACCGAGCCGAAGCCGAGTCTGCACCTCTCCAGAAGGGCAGCCCGTCGTGGCTATGATGCCGCTTCCGTGGCGCTGCAACAGTTCCACGTCCATGCGCGGCTTCTGGTATTGGCCCTCGAAGGACGCCAGACTGGCCAGGGTCATGAGGTTGCGCAGCCCCGGCGCGTCACGCGCGAGCATCGTCATGTGCGTGTAGGCGCCACCACCGGAGACGTCGTCGCCCTTCTGATCGGGACGCCCCCACCGCACCGGCTTCTTGACGCTGCGGTCACCCGGGGCGAGGTACGCCTCGATGCCGATGATCGGCTTGACCCCGGCCTTCGTCGCCTCGTTGTAGAACTCGTAGCCGCCGTACATGTTGCCGTGGTCGGTCATCGCGATCGTCGACATGCCGAGGCGCTTGACCTCGGCGAACATCGGCTTCATTTTGGCCGCGCCGTCGAGCATCGAATATTCCGTGTGCACGTGCAGATGCACGAAGTCCTTCGCCATGTCAAACCCCTCACCCGTGGCCTCGGCAGGTCAACGCGACACCGCCGGGCCTGGCCGACTGTCGGCGTCATCGCGGATCGTGACGTGCCCTGGATCGGCTCGGACGAGGGTCGTCGCCGACGGGCACAGCGACCACCCTAGTAAGCCGTTGAAGGGTTTCGCACCGCGGTCACCCACCCGAATTGGTCCCTTATGGGCGGGTTAGTAGTCCTCGAGGCCGGCTCGGCGGCGGAGCGCCGCGATGTCCGTCACGACGATGCGTCGTCCCTCGGTGCGGAGCCAGCCGCGCAAGGCGAAGGTGCCGATGGCCTGGTTGACGCTTTGTCGAGAACCACCGGCGAGTTCGGCCAGTTGGGTCTGGTTCAGCTCGATCGTCACCATCGGTTGGGTCGAGTGCCCGGTTAGGCGGACCAGCGCCTTCGCAACCCGGGCGGGCAGGTCGAGGAAGACGTGGTCGCTGTTCTGCTCGGTGAGGCGCCGTACTATGCCGCCCATCGTGCGCATGACGGCGTCGAGCATGCTGGGCGACTCGTGCACCAGTTCCAGGAAGGTCTTGCGGGCCAGGGCCATCGCGACGGTCTCCTCGAGTGCCTCGGCCGAGGCCGAGCGCGCCGAACCGTCGAGAAGGGACACTTCGCCGAGTACGTCGGGGGAGCGGACCACGTGCAGCATCGCGCGCTCGCCCGTCGGCGCGGTGCGGAAGACGGATACCGCGCCGGTGCGGACCATGATCAGCGATTCGCCGGGATCGCCTTCGACGAACAACAACTGGCCGCGCCGGAAGTGTCGGGGAATGGCGGCCGCGACGATCTTCCGACGGGCGTCGGAGTCGAGGCCGGAGAACATCGTGACACCGGAAAGCAGATCATCAGACGCGGATGCGTTCACGTTCCATCCCCCTAACCGTCGAAGGAACACCGTCGGCGGGGAGCCGATCCGGATGGCGCGCAACCGGAAACGGCACTGCCGAGGAAAGCCCTGTCGGAGTGAGCACAGCGCGGGTATCTGTAGATCATGGCCTCCTTTGGCGGCGATGTACACCCCCTGCGTCGGATGTGCGACAGTGCTTCGGGCAAGTTTGTCACCGTGCTGTTGGGGTGGAGCTCTCCGCCCCGCCCAGAATTATACGTGGTTTGTTGATGAATGTCCGAATTAATTGTGGCGATGCAGCATGAATACTCAGGTTTTAGGGTGCAGATTGCGCAGGAGTGGGAGATCGCGGGGTCGTGGCGTAATCGCGTCACCACGGAATCCTGACCTTTCGTGCGATGCACCCTCGGTCGAAAGGTCTATACCGTCGTGGTATATCGGTACTTCTACGATTGCGAATTCATCGAAGATGGCGTGACCATCGACTTGGTGTCGATTGGCGTCGTCGATGAGAACGGGCGCGAGTTCTACGCGGTCTCCACCGAGTTCGACGGTTCCAAGGCGATCCCATGGGTCCGCCACAATGTCCTCGACAAGCTCCCCTCGCCCGCCGACTCCGCGTGGCAGCCGCGAAAGAAGATCCGCGACGAACTGTACGAGTTCCTCGTCGCGCCGTTGCGCGGTCGAACGGGAGAACGCATCGAACTGTGGGCCTGGTACGGCGCGTACGACCACATCGCCCTCGCCCAACTGTGGGGCGCGATGCCCGCCCTGCCAAGGGCTCTGCCCCGGATGACGAAGGACCTCAAGCAGCGCTGGGACGATCTCGGCAACCCCGACCTGCCGAAGCCTCCCCCCGACCAGCATTCGGCGCTCGCCGACGCCCGCCACAACCTGGCACGGTGGCAGGCGATGGAGCAAACCGCCCGGTAACCTGCGCCGGTATAGGCTCGCCCTCGACACGAAGGGCAGGGACAACGGCGTCTCGGACCATCGCCAGGCACGAATCACATGGAGTGCTTTCTATGCGCATTGGCGTACTCACCGGTGGCGGCGACTGCCCCGGTCTCAACGCCGTAATCCGCGCGGTCGTCCGTAAGGGCGTCGGCGAATACGGACACGAGTTCATCGGATTCCGCGACGGCTGGCGCGGACCGGTCGAGAACAAGACGACGCCGCTGGGCGTCGCCGAGGTTCGCGGCATCCTGCCTCGCGGCGGGACGATCCTGCGATCCTCGCGCACCAATCCGTTCAAAGTCGACGGAGGCGTCGACAAGGTCCGCGCGACGCTCGCCGATCGAGGTGTGGACGCCCTGATCGCGATCGGCGGCGAGGACACCTTGGGTGTCGCCAAGCGGCTCACCGACCTGGGCATTCCGGTAGTCGGTGTTCCGAAGACCATCGACAACGATCTCAACGCCACCGACTACACCTTCGGATTCGACACGGCGGTCAACATCGCCTCCGAGGCGATCGACCGGCTGCACACGACGGCCGAGAGTCATCATCGGTGCGTCGTCGTCGAGGTCATGGGCCGTCACGCCGGCTGGATCGCGCTGCACTCCGGCCTCGCCGGGGGCGCGAACGTGATCCTCGTGCCGGAGCAGCGATTCGACGTGTCGCAAGTGGTCGCCTACGTCGAATCCCGATTCGAGACCGACTACTCGCCGATCGTCGTCGTCGCCGAGGGCGCGCAGCCGACGGAGGGCGACATGGTCACCCAGAACGGCGAACTGGACGCGTTCGGCCACGTGCGGCTCGGTGGCATCGGACAGTGGTTGTCCGATCAGATCGAGAAGCAGACCGGCAAGGAATCGCGTGCCGTCGTTCTCGGTCACGTCCAGCGCGGCGGAACACCGACCGCGTTCGACCGCGTCCTCGCCACCCGCTTCGGTCTGCACGCGATCGACGCCGTGCACGAGGGTGACTTCGGAAAGATGGTCGCATTGCGCGGCACTGACATCGTGCGTGTTCCGCTGGCCGAGGCCACCTCGGAACTGAAGACGGTGCCCGCCGAGCGCCTTGCCGAGGCCGAGGTCTTCTTCGGGTAGCGATACCGTCACTGTCTGCACGTCTGGCTCGTTGAGTCAGACGTGCAGACAAGCCCTGTCGCGTCGGTGCCCATTCCCGATCTCCAGTCCTTCACATTCCATAAAGTCCTGTACGACGTCGAGTTCGGCGGGGCGGCGATTCCCGGTTTGATCGGCGCGTACTACCGCACGACGCTCGGGGATCGCAAGGAGAGTGTCGGCATCTACATGGTCAACGGCGTCGAACTGTTCCGCGCGTGGGGCTTCGTCGATGACGAGCACTGCTCTTATCACACGATCGCGCTCCCCGGCGGAGGCGTCGTCGGGCCGTTCGTCGGCTGTCCCAACATCGAGGTGCGCCGCGAGGGCGAGCAGGTTCGGGAACTCACAGTCCACACCGGAACCGATGCGTTCCGGTATGCCGTGGGCGCGCCCACGGCATGGGAGTCAGTCGGCGGCGGTTTGTCGGATCGGTTCGGCGGCCTCGCCCTTGGCGAGGCGGCGGACGTACCACAGTGACGTCCCGGTGATCGCGAGGCCGAGAGGCAGGGCGATCAGATGCAGTGTCGGGTCGTGCATCGGGACGAACGCGAACACCGCCGCCGGAACCTGGACGACGGCGATGAGCGCGATCAGGCCACCGCGTGCCTTGGCGCCCCAGAGGAACGCGGTCCATACGGGAGACGTGACGACGGCGAGGGTCAGTACGTCCAGCAAGGTGTGCAGCCATGGGGTGTGGACGCGGTCGTGTGCGTAGGCGTATGCGGGCGACGCGATGGCGAGTGATGCCACGGCGGCGATGACGGCGACAGCGATTCTTCGCATGTCGCACCTCCTCGGTTGAGTCGAGCCGTGAGGCCGGCCCGCTCCCAGCGGATCCGCTGCGGCGTCTCGCGTGATCTGGGCAGCGGGTCGGCCCCTTGCCTCGACGCTAACCGAGAGGACCGGTCGATGACTGTCGGGTATCCGTCGCTACCTAGCCATTTCGGTTGGTGCGGCTACGTAATTCATCGACAAGCGTATATTTCATACCGTCTGTAGTGGACTATTTTGCTCCGGTTGTCGGATACCGGCTTCGCCAGTAGTCGGCGTCGCGCGGAGGTGCGTCCGGCGTGCCGAGCGCGGAGGCGAGGTCGATCGCGGCCGCGTCGATGGCGTCGGTGTGCTCCACATGAGTCAGCCACTGAATCGGCAGCGCGTCGCGGCCATGGCGCGCGCCGAGTAGATTGCCGCAGATCGATCCGGTCGAGTCGCTGTCGCCCGAATGATTGACCGATGCCAGGAGCGCCCGGGCGATCACCTCGGGCTTCGCCCCAGTATCCGACTCCGCCGCCAGCGCGCAGTAGAGGCCGACGGCCAGCGCCTCTTCCGCGATCCAGCCTCCGCCGACACGCTCCACCCGCTCCGGGGTCGGTGCGGCCGTCGCGGCCGCGTTGACCGCTCGGACGATCGCGTCGGTCGTCTCGCGGTGATCGGGGTAGCGGGCCACGATCGTCAGCGTCTCCTCGATCGCGGCGGTGAAGCCCGTGTCGCGAGCGACGAGCGACACGATGGCCGCGAACGCCCCGGCCGCGAGATAGCCGGTGGGATGACCGTGCGTCAGCCGGGCACACCGGGCGGCGTGCTCGAACGCGTTCTCCGGTCCCCACGCCAGCCCGAACGGCGCGGAACGCATCACCGTGCCGTAGCCCTTGGACTCGGGGTTGACGGGACCGGCGCCGTGCAATGGCGCGTTGGGGGCGGGAGGTTCGCTCCGCAACCCGGACAGGCACGCCAGGCCCGGGGCGCGACGGTGGTACAGCCAGGCCTCCCCGGCGAGCCAACCGTCCGGCGGGTCCTGCGCTTCGCGCTGGTTCTGGGTTCTGAACCAGCGTTGATACGCCCAGTACATTTCGGACATCACAGCGGACGGACTTGCTTCGTTCGTCGTGCCGCCGCGCAGCAGGCCGTCGATCGTGAACAGGGTCATCTGCGTGTCGTCGGTGATGACGGCGAAACCATCGGGCGTCAGGCCGGTGAGACCCGTGAGGCCCGCCGATCCGTACTCGGCGCGAATCACGTCGGTCGGGTCGAACTCGATGGGATTGCCGAGGGCGTCGCCGATGGCGCCGCCGAGGACACAGCCCCGGACGCGATCGAGCGACGGCGGAGTGATGTTCGTTGAGGGCATCGCACCACTGTGCCACAGTGGTGCGATGCCCTCAACGAGAGAAGTCGTCAGCCCGCGTCGGGGTGGGTGACCGCGTCGATCGTGTGCCGCATCAGCAGGATCGTCGTCACGGGACCGACCCCTCCGGGCACCGGTGTCAGCGCCCCGGCGACGCCGTTGACGCTCACCGCGTCGACGTCACCGACGAGACCGCCGTCCTCGGTCGGGTTCGTGCCGACGTCGATGACGACGGCTCCGGTCTTGACGTGGTCCTTCGTGACGAGCCCGGGGCTTCCCACCGCCGCGACCACGATGTCCGCGCGACCGCACACGGCCGCCAGATCCCGGGTTCGGGAGTGGCACACCGTCACGGTCGCATTCTCCGCCAACAGCAGCAGCGCGGCGGGCTTGCCGACGACAGTGGACCGTCCGACGATGACGACCTCCGCGCCCGCCAACGACACCTCGTCGCGTCGCAGGATCTCGGCGACCGCCGCCGCCGTTGCGGGAGCGAAGGTGTCGAGGCCGATGGCGAGCCGTCCCAGACTCGCCGGGTTGGCGCCGTCGACGTCCTTGCCGATGGCGATGTGCTCGCCCACATCGGCGAGCGTCACCCCGTCGGGCAGCGGAGTCTGGCAGATGACGCCGTGCACCGTGTCATCCGCGGACAACTCGTCCAAAGTGTCGATGAGCTCGGCGGCGGTGGGGTTGGTCAAGGTCACCGTTCGACAGTTGACCCCGACCTTCCCGGCCGTCCGTTCGATCGACCGTACGTACCAGGCCGTCGCGGCGTCGTCCGTCGGAACGACGACGGCGAGTGTGGGGGTCACCCCACGGGCTCGCAACGCGGCCGCGTCAGTGGTGACCTCGTCGGCGATGGCGCCCGCGATGGCCCGTCCGTCAATTACCCGTGTCACTTCTTGATCCTGTTCATCACGATGTCCACGATCGCCCCCGCCGTCAGCTCGGCGCTGGCGAGCTCCTCCAGGCGCGAGGCCAACTCGGCCCGCAGCCCCTCGTCCTTGATGGACGCCCGATTGATCTCCACGTTGATCCTGGCGGAACGCAGAGCGGACCCCGCGGAATCCGCAGCGACCGCCACATCGGACAGTACGTTGACGTTCGCGCCGTCGAGAATGCGACCCGCCAACGCGATGACGTCGGCCGCGATCGTTCCGATCCGCATGGGAACATCCGCGGCGGCGACGAGGGCCCGCTGAATCGCGACGCTCCGCTCCGCCTTCTGCGCGTCGTCCCCCCGAGGAAGGCCGTAGGCGTCCATCACGCCCGAGAACGCCGCGGCGTCCGCCTCCGCGAGCCGCAGCGCCTCCGCCCGCAACTCCGTCGCCTTCGACAACACGTCCGCCATCAAAAGCTCGTGTTCGGCGTACTTCGGCTTACCGATGGTCAGATTGCACACCATCGAAATCAAAGCCGCCCCGAGCGCGACGTTCATCGCCGCCGCCGCACCGCCCCCGGGAGCGGGCGAATCCGAGGCCAGATCGTCCAGCCATTCACCAATGTTGTGATCGCGCATGATTCTCGAGAACTCCTTGCGACAATTCGGACCGATGGAGACCCTATCGCCCGCACTGTCCGCCACCACGCGCGAGCCACCTGTGCCGACATTCACAACACGGCACTGTGACATAGACCGGCCACCTGCGGGAACATGCCGAGCGGAGGCCTAAGCTTGTCAGGTGACTGAGCAATGGCACCAATTGCGTAACCCTGGCCTCGTGCCCGGTGGAAGCGATCCGGCGATCGCCGCCGAGCAGGCGACGCGACTGGGCCTCGACCGATGGCGTGAGCTTCCGCGAGACCAGGCGCCCCCGTGGCCGAACCAGACCGAGGTGGACGACGTCTCCACCGTTCTCAGCACCGTGCCGCCCATCGTGGCCCCTTATGAGGTCGACACCTTGCGCGCGCAGCTGGCGGACGTGTGCGAGGGCCGGGCCTTTCTCCTGCAGGGTGGTGACTGCGCCGAGACCTTCGCGGACAACACCGAAGCCCATCTTCTCGCCACCGCGCGGACGCTGCTCCAGATGGCGGTCGTTCTGACGTACGGCGCGAGCCTCCCCGTCGTCAAGGTCGGGCGGATCGCCGGCCAGTACACGAAGCCGCGTTCGGCGATGACCGACGCCCTCGGGCTCCCCGTCTACCGGGGCGACATGCTCAACTCCCTGGAGGCGAACGCGGAGGCGCGTCGCGTTGACCCGCAGCGCATGATCCGCGCTTACGCCAACGCGGCGGCGGCGATGAACATGCTGCGCGCGTACCTGTCGGCCGGAACCGCCGACCTGCGGGCCGTCCACCACTGGAACAAGGACTTCGTCAAGAACTCCCCGGCCGGGGAGCGGTACGAGGCCATCGGTCGCGAGATCGACCGGGCCCTCGCGTTCATGGCCGCCTGTGGTGTCGACGACGACGCCCTGCACACCGTCACCATGTACGCATCCCACGAGGCGCTCGCGCTCGAGTACGACCGCGCGTTGACGCGCATCAACGGTGACCGCGCGTTCGGCCTGTCCGGGCATTTCCTCTGGATCGGGGAGCGCACGCGGCGCCTCGACGGCGCGCACATCGACTACATCTCGCGGATCAGCAACCCGATCGGCGTCAAGATCGGCCCCACCACGAGCCCCGACTGGGTGCTAGAGGCGTGCGACAAGCTCAACCCGGACAACGTTCCCGGTCGGCTGACGCTCATCACCCGGATGGGGAACCAGAAGATCCGCGACGTGCTGCCACCGATCCTCGAGAAGGTTCACGGGGCGGGGCGTGCCGTCATTTGGCAGTGCGACCCGATGCACGGCAACACGCACGAGTCGTCCAACGGGTACAAGACCCGGCACTTCGACCGGATCGTCGACGAGGTGCTCGGGTTCTTCGAGGCCCACCGGGCCGTCGGCACGCACCCCGGCGGAATCCACATCGAACTGACCGGCGAAGACGTGACCGAGTGCATCGGCGGGGCACAGGCGCTGGCCGACGAGCACCTCAGCCAGCGTTACGAGACGGCGTGCGACCCGCGCCTGAACACGCAGCAGTCGCTGGAGCTCGCGTTCCTCGTCGCCGAGATGCTGCGGCATTAGAAGGCCGTCCCGTTCGACGGGACGATCCGCTCACTCAAGGCTCCCCGGTGGCGACACCGGGGAGCCTCATTCGTCGAGGCCCTCCAGCCAGCCCCCGTGATCGGACAGCATCGCCTCCACGGCCTCACCGTCGATGGCCTCCGGCAGCCGGGCCAGTACGAGCCACTGAGCGTCCTCGGCATCGTCCTCACCCGCCAACGCCTCCCGGACGACCCTGGGTGACGTAATGCCGAACTCCTCGACGAGTGCGTCGGCGATCTCCTCCGCCGCATCCCGGTCCGGCAACACCATCACGTGTTCCGCGTCTGCCATGACGCCATTGTCACCATCGCCTGGGAGCCGACGTCGGGCGGACACGACTCACGGGACGGCGACGCGGTCGCGCCTCCTAGACTTGCGGAATGCTGCTGGACCTGCGCTCCGACACCGTGACCCGACCGACCGCCGCGATGCGGCAGGCCATGGCCAACGCCGATGTCGGCGACGACGTGTATGGCGAGGATCCGACCGTCAACGCGCTGGAGGCGCTGGTCGCGGACATGTTCGGCCACGAGGCGGCCCTGTTCACCCCGAGTGGATCCATGGCGAATCAGATCGCCCTCCAACTGCTCGTGGCGCCCGGTGACGAACTGCTGCTCGATTCCGAGGCCCACGTCGTGTCCCACGAAGTGGGCGCCGCCGCCGCGATCGGAGGCATCTCCACCCGGACGTGGCCGTCACCGCCGCGCGGTCGCGTCGCCGCCGACCTCGTGTCCGACTATGTTCGGCCCGCGGCGGGTTTCCACACGGTCGCGACCCGGGCCATCGCCGTGGAGAACACCCACAACCGTGGGGGAGGCACCGTCCAAGCGCTCGACGAACTGCGCGGCCTTCGCGAGTTGACCGGCGCGGCCGGACTGGGGCTCCACTGCGACGGAGCGCGAATCTGGAACGCGTCCGTGGCCAGTGGCGTCTCATTCGCCGAGTACGGCGCGCTGTTCGACACGATGTCGGTGTGCCTGTCGAAAGGCCTCGGCGCCCCCGTGGGCTCCCTCGTCATCGCGTCTCGTGATCGCATCGCCCGGGCGAAGGTACTCCGTAAACGCATGGGTGGAGGAATGCGCCAAGCCGGAATCCTCGCGGCGGCCGGAGTGCACGCGCTCGACCAGCACCTCGCGCGGCTCGCGGACGACCATGAGCGCGCGGCCGCGCTGGCGGCCGCGCTGGAACCCTATGGCGTCACGGACGCGTCGACCGTCGAGACGAACATCGTCCTGCTTCGGGTTCCCCGGATCGCCGAACTGGCCGCCGCGGCGGCGGAACAAGGTGTGTTCATCTCGGTCATGGGGCCGACGTCGGGGCGACTGCTGACGCATCTGGACGTTGACGACGCGAAACTCAAGCACGCGATCGCCGTTCTGACCGGATCGCTGGAATCGCACGGCCTGTAGCGGAGCGGCGGGGGTGGGAAGCCACCCCCGCACTCGCGTCAGTTCGCGTCGCGTTGCTGGAACAGGGTCATGCCGATCGCCGTCAGCACGCCCGTCACCGCCAGCAGAATCGACCCGGACGTCCACATGGACAGGTAATCGGGGTACCCGGCGCCCACTGGCCACAGCTCGGTTCCGCCGACCGTCCACCCGATGATGTACGTCGACATGAGCCACAGTTCGATGTCAATGTCGACGATCGCGAGAATGAACCGGACGCCGAACTCGACCAGGATCAGGTAGCCGATGAAGGTTCCGATCGCCGTCACCGTGCGGCGTCCGATCATCGACATCGCCACACCGACGGTCGTACAGATCATGACCAGGAACAGCACCCGCAACGACAGCATGGTCGTGTCCGACCACCAGGTGGAGCTGATCTGCCCGACGTCCCCGACAGACGTCGCGATCGCCAGCAGCGCGCCGATGTGCAGTACGCCAAGCCCGACCGACAGCACGAACATGCTCGTCAGCGCGCTTGCCAACTTGGCCAGGTACACCGGGATCCGGCGTGGCGTCCACAGCAGGAGGTTCGTCATGCCTCCGGAGGTCCATTCCGCGCCGATGTACGAGCCCGCGATCAGTAGGCCGCAGACCGCCAGCACCATCCCGAGGAAGTACAACTGTCCTTCCGCCTCGTCGGCGAAGATGACGACACCGGAGAGGTAATGCGTGTCCTTGATTCGGGTGGGGTCGTGGTTGCCGGCGCAGTCCTTCGGGTAGTCCGCCTGCTCCGGCGGCGTGTCCGGAGCCTTCTCCCAGTACTTGAAGCACAACTCGCGTTCCTGGGTCACCCAGTCCCGCTCCTCCTGCGCGTCGGCTCGCGCCGTCTCGATCTCTTGTGGCGACGGGGTCTGCGAACTCGACGCCAGCGTGGCGAGGCTCGCGAGCAGGAACAACAGACCGACACCCGCGATGAGGATCGCTGTTCGGCGCGACCAGAAACGGCGCAGTTCGACGACGAAAAGCCTCACTGGTGGGTCTCCTTCTCCTGGGTGAGCGCCTGAGCCGGAAGTGGAACGACCGACACGGTGTTGTCCGATACGACCTGGCCGGGCAGGTCCGGCAGATACGACTTGTTCACCTGGGGGTAGGTGCCGTCGACCGGTTCAGTACCCGTCAACCGCAGGAACACGGTCTCCAGGTCGACGGGGATGCCGACGAGCTCCGTCAGATACACCTGTTCGTCGGCCAGTGCCTTGGTGACGGCGGCCGGAGGCGCTCCATTGCGGATGATCAACCGGTCGCCGGCGACATCGACGGCGAATCCACTCTCCACCAGAATCTGTTGGGCGTCCGACAGCGACGCCTCCGACTCCAATCGAACCCGGAGTTGCTTCGTCGCGTGCTCGGCGAGGATTTCGTCGACGCGGCCGGAGGTGACCTGACGCCCCCGCGACACGATCGTCATCGTGTCACAGAGTTGCTCTACTTCGGATAGAAGGTGGGACGAGACGAGGACCGTGACGCCGGTGCTCGCGAGGCGACGCATCAGTTCGCGCATCTCTCGAATACCGGCCGGGTCGAGCCCGTTCGTGGGTTCGTCCAGGATCAGCAGCTGCGGCTGCTTCAACAGGGCGCTGGCGACGGCGAGGCGCTGACGCATGCCCAGGGAGTACCCCTTCACCTGTTCTTCGCCGCGCTCGCGCAACCCCACCAGTTCAAGGACCTCGTCGACTCGGCCGACGGGTAGGCCGATCGTTCCGGCCAGGAGTGACAGCGTCTTTCGGCCCGTGAAGTGTCCGAAGAATCGGGGGCTCTCCACGATCGCGCCGATCCGGTCGATGACTCGTGGGAGTCCCTGTGGGACCGTCTCCCCGAAGATCCGCATGTGACCGCCATCGGCGTGCGCCAGTCCCAACAGGATTCGCAGGGTCGTGGTCTTGCCGCTACCGTTCGGGCCGAGGAACCCGTGAACCTCGCCCTGATTCACGGTCAGGTCGAGACCCGCGACCGCGACGGTCGAACCGCCCTTTCGGGAACGGTAAGTCTTTCTCAGCTCACTCACGTCAAGTACTGGCGTCATCAGGCCTCCCATTGGTTGTCGCCACAATCTATTGGGTCGCGGCCAGTGATCGGTGGGCGCGATGTGGCGTCCGACGCGACCGGTTGCCGCCTTGTCGGTGACCCTCCGAGATCAAGCCGTTCGGGTGATTGGCGAACCGGCAGGTCGGGAGATACCTTAGGTGAGCCTTAGTAAGGAGAGGCTTGCCTGGGAGGGTCGGTCGGTTGTACGTCTGCATTTGCCATCAGGTCGGTGAACACGAGGTTCACGACTGCATCAAGGGTGGCGCGAGCACCGAGGAAGCGGTGGGTGACGCCTGTGAGGCGGGCACCGGTTGCGGTACGTGCCTTGACCGCATCGCCGACATGATCGAGTCGTACTTCGGTCAACCCGCACGCCTGTGACGGCGCCGGATTCGCCCGGCTCGACCTGTTTTTAGGGTTTCCTCAGGAAATGTCCGTTAAAGCCGGTTCGTACCCTGATTGTGAACGGAAACATCACGAGGGGGAACCGTCATGCAAGGCGATCCACGCGTCATCGAATTCCTTAACGAACAGTTGACAGCCGAGCTCACCGCCATCAACCAGTACTTCCTGCACGCGAAGATGCAGGAGAACTGGGGATATGTGAAGCTCGCCAAACACACACGCGCCGAATCGATCGACGAGATGCGGCACGCCGAGGTCCTGACCGACCGGATCCTGTTCCTCGACACCCTGCCCAACTATCAACGTTTGTTCGCGCTTCGGATCGGCCAGACCGTCCCCGAGCAGTTCGAAGGCGACATGCTCGTTGAGAAGGAAGCCGTCGATCGGCTCCGGCGCGGCATCGAGTACATGCGTTCGATCGGCGACCACACCTCCGCCAACATCTTCGAGTCGATCCTCTCCGACGAGGAGGAGCACATCGACTACTTGGAAACCCAGATGGACCTCATCGACAAACTCGGTGAGCAGCTCTACCTGCAGAGCCTCATCGAACAACCGGAGGACTGAGGCGCCGTCGGCGGACCAGGCCGCCGGCCCACGGCTTCGTGGGCGTCAATCCACCCGCAACGTCACGCGCGTTCCCCGGGCATCCGAGGATCCCGCGTCGGGGGATTGGCGCCGCACGATGTCCCCGGGTTTGGCGGCCTTCTCGACTTGGACGCGAAACCCCGCCTCCCGGAGCGTCTCCATCGCCTCGTCCAGGCGCAGACCCGTGACGTCGGGAACCTCGACGGGAGCCGATCCCCGGCTCACCCGCAGCGGTACCGGTGTGTTCGTGGCGACGCCGGTGCCAGGTGGGAGCCCCTGCGAGATGACGCGGCCCTTCGGCACACCATCGTCGAAGACGTGCGTGACCATCGACGTCAGCCCCTCCTCGCGGAGTCGCTTCGCGGCGGTGGCCTCCAGCACGCCCGTCACGTCCGGCACCGTCGCAGGTGCCGGTCCCATGCTGACCGTCAATCGGATGACGGTTCTCGGTCTCACGACCGACCCCGGTGCAGGGTCACTGGACACGACGTCCCCGTGTGCCACCCGATCATCGAATACCTCGATCACTCGCACCTCCAGCCGAAGTTGCGCGAGGCTCGCGATCGCCGCCTCCGCGGGAATCGCCGAGACGTCCGGCACTTCATACCGCTCGTGTCCTTTGGAGATCGTCACGGTCACGGTGCCGCCGCTCAGGATGCGCTCCCCGGGGCCTGGTTCCTGCTCGATGACGGTTCCCGCCGGGACCGTCTCGCTGAACCGGCGTTCGTCGAACTCGACGGTGAACCCGTGTCGTTGCGCGAACGGCGCGACCGTCTCCGCCGTCTGATCCAGTAGGGATGGTGTGGATTCGTAGCGTCCGTTCGCCAACCACCACCCACCGAGGCCGATGAGGAACAGCGCCATCACGGCCGCGACGAACTGTGCGACCGTTCCCCGGTTCGGCCGCAGACCGCTCGTTCGTCTGGAGGTGGACGTCCTTGCCGAGACGGAATCCTGTCGCTGTCGGCCCAAACCCATCGGCGGTGTGCGAAGGCTCATTCCACCGCGATCGTCTCCCGGACTCAAGCGCTCCGTCGCCGCCGCGACGAGCCGACCGAACCGCGCGGCGTCACTCGGCCGTTCCGCCAGGTCCCGAGCCGTCGCCCGCCTGATCAACGCGTCCACCTCGTCGGGCAGGGACGGGACCAGTTTCTTCGCCGAGGGGACCTCGTTGTCGACATGCTGGTACGCCACAACCATCGGGTCTGGACCATCGAACGGGACCGTTCCCGTCACGAGCTCGTACAGCAGGATCCCCGCCGAGTACACATCGGAACTCGTGTGGCAGTGGCCGGTCGCGACGATCTCCGGCGCGACATAGGCGACCGTCGCCAGCAACGGCTCCTCCGGCTCGGCCTCGATCGCCCCCCGCCCATTCCGTGCCTGAGCCGCATGGGCCAGACCGAAGTCCGCGACCTTGACGATGTCGCCGTCACCACCGTAGGACAACAGAATGTTCTCCGGCTTGATGTCGCGGTGAACCAGGCCGATCCGGTGAGCTTCGGCCAGCCCCGCCAGGAGACGGTCCATGAAGAACAGCGCCTCCTCGGGGGAGACGGAGCCGTACTCGTTGAGGACCTGCCTCAGAGTCCGACCCTCGACGTACTCCATCACGACATATGGAAGGCCGTCGTGCTCCCCCTGATCGAATACGGCGACGATGTGCGGGTGCGACAACCGCGCGATCGTCTTGGCCTCGTCCTGGAACGCTTGAAGAAACCGAGGATTGTCGATATGAGAGTCATTGATGATCTTGAGAGCGACGGTTCGCTCCAGTCGCTCATCACATGCCTGGTAGACCCGAGCCATCCCACCAGTCGAAATCAGCGCCACGACGCGGTAGCGCTGGTCGATCAGCTGCCCCACGAGCGAATCGGAGACCGGGGCGTCCGGCTCGGCCCGCCCAACAGCGTGCAGTTCCCCCACAGCGGAGAGTGTATGTCTATGTACCGTACGATGTCGAGCCTGACACGGTGGGGCCTGAGGCCCTATCGGATCTCGGTGATGATCAACCCGACCTCGTTCGAGAACGAGAAGTCACCCGTCCGTCGTATGCGGTCACTCAAGCGCTCGGTCGCCTCGGTGATGACCGCCGTGAAGTCGGCATCCGACAGCGGCGACAGAGCTCGCGTCGACTCCAGGTAGTCGATGATCGGTCGAGTGTGCGGCACCACCGTTCTCGCCGTCAGATTCACTCTCGAAACCGGCCCAAAATGCCGCCGTGCCAGCGATTCCATGCCGTCGACGCGCAGCGCCTCGCCGAAGAGGACCTCCGGCCGACCGAGCACGACTCGCGCCGACTCGATCCACAGGTCGTGCAATTCGAGCTTGTCGGTGGCGCCGTTGCCGGTGAGGACGACCCGGCCACCGGGACGGCACACGCGCGCCAGTTCGTCGAGCGCGTCACCGGGTCCGGGAACGTGATACAGCATGTGTGCCGCCAACGCTCCCGCGACGCTGCCGTCGCGGAACGGAAGTCTGGTCGCCTCGGCGTTGACGCCCGGCTTTCCCGCCACCGTCACCATTCCCGGAGACAGGTCGATCGCGACGACCGAACGATCCGGATGGGCCCGCCGTAGCGCGGAGGTGAAGACACCGGAACCGCAACCGACGTCGATGATCGGGCCGGCCACCGCGGCGAACTCGGCGGTGACGGTACCGACGAGGTCGAGAACCGGCCGCTGGTAACGGTAGATGGCTCGCCGTGCCTCCAACGCGGTCGGATTGCGATAGGCGGCCCCGCTCAGGAGCGTTCTATCGGTCAGGTTCGATTCCATGGCACAAACCTATCCGTCGGGATCCGTGTCGACCGCGAACCACAGTGCGCGTTAGCGCGTCGTCGGCGTGATCGACACTTCCGAACCGGTCGGTTGCGGATCGGTGGATCCGCTCGGCGAGGGGGACGGGTCGCTGGGTTTCGGCGACGTCGGTGACTCCGTTGGCGTGTGCGAACTCTCGGTCTTCGTTGGAGTCGGGCTGGCCGAGCTCGGTTTCGGGGTCGGGCTGCTCGGCGACGGTGACGGTGTGGGGGACAGGGACGGAGAGGGTCGATTTCCTCCGCCGTTGCCCAAGGTCGTGTCCGCGTCCTGGTCGGCCACCCCGGCGGTGGACTCGCCGCTCGTGTTCACCGCGGCGTCCTCGCTGGTGTCGAGCCCCCAGGCGTTCACGACTCCAACGGCCATGACACCGGCGAGTAGGAAACTGAACAAGCCCACTATCGACAGTCGGCGTGCGCGCTTCGAGTGTTCCAGATCGTACTTTATGGAGCGATACAGGCCCGCGATTTCCCGGCCGATCCTCATGAGATACCCCTTCGCGAGGTGGCTCCCCTCCCCAGGGTTGACCACCGTCGTCATCAGTGCGTGAATCGGCTCGCCTGCGACACATTCCCACCGGCGAGCGCGTCGACACAGGGTTCAACGACTCATGGCCGCAAAAGTCTCTACCCGTTGGGGTGGCAATCGACGGACAAACGATCCGCGCGGCCGCTACAGCCGACGGCGCACCGCAGCCTCACCGAACCGCTCCAGCATGTCGAAGGCCTCGGGAACCATGAGCGGGCGGCCCTTCTCAAGGGCCGCACGGGTTTGCTCGGCGAGCCGATCGATGCGCTGTTCCGTGCGATCCAAGGCACCCGACTCGGTGATCACCTGCCGCAACGCGGCCACCCCGGAAACGTCGAGCTCCGGGTCGCCGAGCAGTTCGTCGAGCAACTTCGAGCCCGCGGCATCCGTTGTCTCGTAAGCGCTCGCGATCAGGAAGGTGTGCTTGCCCTCGCGGAGGTCGTCTCCTGCGGGTTTGCCGGTGTGCGATGGGTCGCCGAACACCCCGAGGACGTCATCCCGCAGCTGAAACGCCTCACCCAGGGGGAGACCGAACGCCGAATAGCACTCCCGCAACTCGGGCGATCCGTCAGCGAGCGCCGCACCGATCAGCAGCGGCCGTTCGATCGTGTACTTCGCCGACTTGAAGCGGGCGACCTTGAGCGCCCGTTCGATGCTGGTGTCGCGCTGAGCCTGTGTCAACACGTCCAGATACTGCCCGGCGCTGACCTCGGTCCGCATGAAGTCGAAGTCCGCGCGAGCACGGCCGACCGCGTCCGCGGACATTCCACCGCCCGTGAACATTTCGTCGGACCACGTCATGCACAGGTCACCGAGCAGGATTGCCGCACACGAACCGAAGTGCTCGGGCGAACCCGACCATCCGGCGTCGCGGTGGTGGGTGGCGAATCGTCGATGCACCGACGGCTCACCGCGCCGGGTGTCGGAGTCGTCCATCAGGTCGTCGTGCATCAACGCCGACGCCTGCAGTAGCTCCAGCGACGAGACGCACGCGACGATCGCGTCGCCGTCCGGACCGGCCGCTCCGCGATACCCCCAGTAGGCGAAGGCCGGTCGAATCCGTTTTCCTCCGCCGAGGATGAACAACTCGGCCGCTTCGGCGACGCGGCCCAGCTCGACGTCGATGTCGGTCAAGCGGTGTCGTTGCCGACGCAGGAACTCGGTGAGGGCGGAGCCGACACGGGTACCCAGCTCGGCATGCTCGATCGGTGATGGCACGGAACAGACGGTACGCGTGTGACTCGGCGTATGGCGCCAAGGGTGGGCGTCGGTGTGGCGCGAGAACCGCCTGTGGAACAGGGATGCGCGAAGCCACCGATGGACGTCGATCTCGTCCAACATGTGGGCCGTTAGTCTTGACCTGTGACCCTTGGAACCGCGTCTGTGATGCCGGGGCAGCCGACGGCGATCGCCGAGCTGCTCTCCGGTTCGGCGCCCACGTTTTCGTTCGAGTTCTTCCCCCCGAAGAGCGATCGCGCCGAGCAGGTGTTGTGGCGGGCGGTACGTGAACTGGAGTCCCTGCAACCGGACTTCGTGTCAGTGACGTACGGGGCGGGAGGGTCCTCCCGGACGACGACCGTCGAGACGACCAGCCGCATCGCGACGGAGACGACACTCCTTCCGATGGCTCATTTCACTGCGGTCGATCACTCCACCGCGGAACTTCGGAACCTGATCGGTCATTTCGCCTCGGTCGGCGTGCGCAACATCCTCGCCGTACGCGGTGATCCGCCCGGTGACCCACAAGGCGAGTGGGTCGCTCACCCCGAGGGCGTTCGGCACGCCTACGAGCTCGTCGAACTGATCAAGTCGTCCGGTGACTTCTGCGTCGGCGTCGCCGCCTTCCCGGAGAAGCACCCCCGTAGTCCGGACTGGGACACCTGCACCCGGCATTTCATCGACAAGTGCCGTGCGGGGGCGGACTTCGCCATCACCCAGTTCTTCTTCGACTGGCGGGACTGGGTCCGCTTGCGGGACGCCGTCGCGGCGGCGGGCCTCGACACACCGATCATCCCCGGCGTCATGCCGGTGACCAGCGTCAAACAGATCGAGACCTTCGCGAAACTCTCCGGAGCCGATTTCCCCTCGGCGCTCGCCGACCGCCTTCGTGCCGTCGGCGATGACCCCGAGGCGGTGACCGAGATCGGTGTGGAGGTCGCCACCGAGCTCTCGAGCCGTCTCCTCGCGGAGGGCGCTCCCGGCATTCACTTCATCACCTTGAACAAGTCCACCGCGACGCGCCAGGTCTGGCAGAACCTCAGCTCGACGCCCGTTCGGTGAGCGGCGCGGACCCGTCGTCGCCCGGTCGGACGAGTCGATTCTCATAGGCCCACACCACGACCTGGACGCGATCTCGCAGTCGCAGTTTGGCGAGCACGCGTGCCACGTGTGTCTTGATCGTGCCTTCCGACAGGAACAGTTCCTGGGCGATCTCCGCGTTGGACCGGCCCCTCGCCAGAAGCATCGCGACGTCATGTTCCCGAGCCGTCAACGCGGCGGCGGGATCGACGTCGGGCGGCGGGCTGAGCTGCGGCGCGATATGCGCGATCAAACGTCGGGTCGTCGACGGGGCGATGACGGCGTCACCGCCGTGAACCGCGCGAATGGCCGACAGCAACTGCTCCGCGGGAGCGTCCTTGAGGAGAAAACCGCTGGCACCCGCCTGAATCGCCGCGAACGCGTACTCGTCTAGATCGAAGGTCGTCAACGCGATGACTCGTGGCGGGTCGATCGTCCCAAGCAACCGCCGCGTCGCTTCGATACCGTCCACGACCGGCATCCTGACGTCCATCAGGACGACGTCGGTCCTCGTCGCAGCCAACAGATCGAGCGCCTCACGGCCATCGGCGGCCTCACCCACGACCGTCATGTCCGATTGGGATTCGATCACCATCACGCAGCCCGTCCGGACCAGCGCCTGATCGTCCACGACGAAGACTCGGATCGTCATCGGGACAGCCTCACGGCAGATTCATCCTGAATGGTCAATGGAATGGTCGCCACGACCCGGAAGCGCCCACCGTCGTCGTGCGTTGCCATGGAGCCCCCCACCCCGCGGACGCGTTCGGCCATGCCGATCAATCCGAAGCCCTCGCCGTGAACGCGCGCGGTCGCTGCGGCCTCGTTGACGACCTCGATCGTCAACTCAGTGGTCGCCCACCGGATGGTCAACGTCGCGCCGGATCCGGGAGCGGCGTGACGAACGACGTTGGTGAGCGACTCCTGGACGAACCGGTAGACGGTCAGCTCCACGAACCCGCTCAACGGTTGTGGACGCCCGACGGTCTCCACCGCGACGATCCGGCCCGTGGAACCGGCGCGTTCGACCAACCCCGGGATGTCCGCGAGGCCGGGCTGCGGTTCCTCTCCGATCGTTGTAGCCGATTCCTCTCCGCCGACGCGCAGCATTCGCACCATGCCGCGCATGTCTCGCAAGGCCTGTCGGCCCTCGTCCTCGATGGTCTTGAGCACGTCGATCGCCCGGTCCGGGTTCGCGACCGCCGCGTAGCGACCGCCTCGTGCCTGGCTGATGACGACCGCCAGGGAATGCGCAACGACGTCGTGCATGTCCCGCGCCATGCGTCGCCGCTCGAGTCGCACCGCGTCGTCGAGGCGAGCCGTTCGGTCCCGTTCCGCCTGTCTCGCCCGCTGAGCGGCGCTCGCCAACTGACGCGACTGGTCACGTCTCCAGTGACCGATGCCGATCGTCGCCAAGACCACCGCGGACAGGACGGCGACGACCATCACCGGTTCCGGTCGCAGCCCGGCCGCTCGAACGCTGTCATCGGTGATCAGCACCCACGCGCCGAGGAAGGCCCCGAGGAAGGCTCCGCTGATCGCCGTGATCCGGGCGGGTTCACCGGCCCACGCCACCACCGAGTAAAGCGCCACGAGGAACAGCAAGGTAGACGGGAACACCAGGGACAGGCCGCTGATGGCCGCCTGCGCGGCGCACGCCGACCACACCACCGCGTAGACGGTGAGCGGTGCTCGTAGTCGCCAAGCCGTGGCGACCAGGCCGACGGTGATGGCGGCGATGATGCCGACCGCCCTCCACGTGTCGAGCGAGGCCAGCGCCACCCACCCAGACATCAGGGCGAGGGGTACGCCGATGAGCACGGTCACCCCACCGTTGTTAGAAGGCGACACGTCTACGCCCCGGTCGGGGGCGTCGGTCGTCGACCGGACGGCGTTCTCTCTCATACCGGGCAACTCGCGTCCGCGGCGCAGCGAGGCCGACGCTTCTCGACGTAGTACGCGATCGCGCCGAGGAGCGCCAGACCGAACAGCAACCAGGTCCCGTACACGGCAGCGACCATCCACATCGAATCATCCGTCAGCGGTACGGGGCCGTCGGTGATTCCGAGCAGCTGCGACAACGTCCCGAGAACGGAGAGACTCCCCATGCTGATCAGCATCGTCGTCGCCACGCCCGCGGCACTCAGCAGCGCCCAGCGGGGAAGGACACGGCCCCACGGGTGAACCAGGGCAAGCGACACCAACAATCCTGCCGCTCCGGCCAACAGCTCCATAGTGGGGAATCCTTCCGTCGATGATTCGGGCCGCGCCACGACGCCGCCACACCACCAGTACAGCTTCAGCGCCGGATACGGGATACCCAACGCGGCGGCCGCGATGCCGTGCCATCGATGGCCGGTCACCAGAGGCGGGGTGGCCGTCTTGCAGACGGCGCAGATCTTCGCGCGGCTTCGGCGGGCCCGAAGCGTCGTGTAGCCGATCGCTCCGCAAGCCAGCAGACTCGCCGTGCGGCAAACCATTCCCGGCCAGTCCACCGTGCTGAAATCGCCCGCGGGGATGCCCGTTATGGCGAAGAACGCCCGGAACCCGTCGAGGACGACTCCCGAGGCCGACCACAGGAACAGTACCGCCGCGGTTCCACCGATGATCGATACGTGTTTCCCAAGCGGGGATCGGATGACCGAGATGATCGTGACGGCAGTGCCGCCGAGGACCGTCGCCGTCAACATGACCCACCACGGAGCGAACCCGACCGTGTAGTCGAGCCGAGGAGGCAGGGGCGTGGCCACCCATCTCAGGGCCAGCGCGGCCAGAGCGATGAACAGACAGGTCACGGTGACGCGGATCAGCCGGGAGTCTCGCGCGTGACCTCTTTGGTCGGGTGTTGTCGTCATGCGGACAACGATTCCGGGTTCGACCATGTCCGGCGTCTGTCGCGAGGCCGGATCGCATCGGCCGACAGAGGTATTTCGGACGAATGGTCTCTCATGCCCTCGGCCTCAGTCCTGAAGGCGCGCAAGTGAACCACTATGAAGTTGTCAAACAACGCTCGACCGCCTTCGCGGTCGTCCGAATAACGGAAACGACCCAGGCCAACGTCGCGATCATCAGCCTGGGTCGTTCATTCATTGCCTCAACGGGCTATTCAACTGTGTTCAATATGGGGGCGGTCCCGTGTGGTGGGCGGGGCCGCGGGGCCGGGCTAGTCGTCGTCGCCGTCTTCGTTGTCATCACGGTCGTCGCCATCATCGTCACCGGCGGAGTAGTCGTCGTTGACGCTGATGAGCGTGCCGTTCACCGCGTCGATCTCGACGTACTGCCACGTCTCGTCGGACGTGTTGTAGACCTCGACCTCCCAGACCGGGGCGTCGACACCACCTTGCAACTCGACACCGATGACCCGACCGTTGGGGACCTCGGACAGGGCGAGGCTCGTCGCCTCCTGGATCGTCACCGTCGCCGCAGAAGCGCGCGCGTGGTCGATGGTGTCGGCGTCGTCGTCCTCCTTCTCGTGCGACAGCACGGTTCCATCGACCGCGTGGATCGTCAGCTCGTGCTCGACCTGGTCGGCGTCGACCGCGTCGACGTCCCACACCAGAAGGTTGCCGTCATCGTCAAGCTCGACCGAGGTGACCAGACCGTCACCGATCTCGGCGACCGCCACGTCGGCGGCGTCGGCGGGGCTGATCATGTCGCTCGGGACGGACACTCCGTCCTCGTCGTCCCGGTCGTCGTCCTCACGGTCGTCGTCGTCCCGGTCGCCGACCGATTCGGCGGTCACGGTGCCCGGGTCGCGCTGGGGATCCTCATCGTCGGCGAAGGCGGCGCCGGCGGCGACCGCGCTGCCCAGGATCAAGGCACCGGCCGCGCCGGTGATGATCCAAGTACGGCGACGGGTTTGCAGGGACTTCTTCATTGTTTTTTCCTTTCATCGGTTGGACGTTTCCCACCATGCCTGATGGATGCTGAAGCCAGCCTTAAGTCACCTGAAGCCGGCTTCAGGTTCGGTGTCGACCGTTGTGTCACGCTGTGGATATGCGCCTGTTGATCATGGAAGACGAGAAGCGGCTCGCCGAGGTGTTGTCCGGCGGGCTCAGCGCGGAGGGCTATGCCGTCGATGTCGCCCACGACGGAGTCACAGGCCTGGACATGGCCAGCCGTAACGGCATCGACTACGACGTGATCATCATGGACATCATGATGCCCGGGCTCAACGGATATCAAGTGTGCGAACGGTTGCGCGGCGAGGGAGTCCGCACGCCGATTCTCATGCTCACCGCCAAGGACGGCGAATACGACGAGGCCGAGGGGCTGGACACCGGCGCCGACGACTATCTGACGAAGCCCTTCTCGTTCATCGTGCTGCTCGCCCGCATTCGAGCGCTTCTTCGCCGTCGCGGCGAGTCCGTCTCACCCGTCGTGTACCGCTTCGGCGACTTGGAGATCGACACCGCGACCAAGCGCTGTCGGCGCGGGTCGAGCGAGATCGTGGTGACCGCGAAGGAGTTCGCCGTCCTCGCGTATCTGGCCAGCCGCGTCGGAGAAGTAGTGTCCAAATTGGACATACTGGAGCGCGTGTGGGACTTCGGCTACGACGGTGACGTCAACATCGTCGAGGTGTACGTGTCGAACCTGCGTCGCAAGATCGATTCCCCGTTCGGTACGTCCTCCATCGTCACCGTGCGCGGCGCCGGCTACCGGTTGAACGGTCAGGGCGGCTGACATGCGCTGGTGGCAACCCAAGTCGGTGCGCGCTCGCACGACGCTGGCCGCGACGGTCGTGGTCGCGGTGGCGCTCGTCGCGGTCGGGATCGTCGTCATCTCGTTGCTGCGCGCCCAATTGGTGAGCGCCGCCGAGCTGACGGCAGAACTCAACGCGCGCTCGGTCGCCGCTCAGTTGGCCTCGGGGGCTCCGGTCAAGGACGTGGAGTTGCCCGACGATGACGAACCGACCCAGGTGGTCGACGACGCCGGGGAGGTGGTCGTCGGCAGCGACGACCTGACCACGGCGCCGATCGCGAGCTTTCCGGTGGAGACACCCGGAGGCGCGTCACCGTCCGACGATGACGACGATGATGACGACGATGATGACGATCGTCCCGGCGAGGTGAGCGATGACGTGTCGTTCGCGACGATCCCGTTCGCCGGTGACGACTACCGGATCGCGGGGATCGCGTTGCGCACTCCGAGCGGAACCGTGTTGACGGTGTACGCCGGTGTCTCACTGTCGACGGAGGAACAGGCGATCGACGCCGTCACCACGTCGATGCTGTTGGCTCTTCCCGCCCTTCTGCTCGTCGTCGGAGCGGTGACCTGGGCGGTGACGAGACGTGCGCTGCGGCCGGTGGCGGCGATCCGGTCCGAGCTGGCCGCCATCACGGTGGGGGACCTGTCCAAGCGGGTTCCGGTGCCTTCCACCCGCGACGAGGTCCACGATCTGGCGGTGACGACGAACAAGACCTTGACGGCGCTGGAGCAGTCGATCGTGCAGCAACGGCGCTTCATCGGGGACGCTTCGCACGAACTGCGCAGCCCGTTGGCGATCCTGCGCGCTCAGCTGGAGGTCGCGATGTCGCACCCGCAGTTGTTCGACATGGAGGCCACGCTGCGCGATGTGATCCGATTGCAGACGCTCGCGACGGACCTGCTGCTGCTGGCCAGGTTGGACGCGGGAGAGAAGCGGACGACCGCTCGCGTGGACCTGACCGAGCTCACCCGGGAGGAGATCGCTCGGCGAGCCGCGACCGATCGGGTCCCGGTGCAGGTCCACGTCGCGGAGGAGGTGACGGTGTTCGGTGTCCGGGCGCAGCTGGCGCGGGTGTTGGCGAACCTGGTCGACAACGCGCAGCGATATGCGTCGTCGATGGTGGAGGTGACACTGCGTCCCGCGTCGGACGGCACGGTGGTGTGGGAGGTCGCCGACGACGGACCGGGCGTGCCGGACGCGGAGCGCGACCGGGTGTTCGAACGCTTCGTGCGATTGGACGAGGCGCGTAGCCGTGACGAGGGTGGCGCCGGGTTGGGCTTGGCGATCGTCCGGGACGTGATCGCGGCCCATAGCGGAGTGATCGAGGTGACGTCCTCTCCGCGTGGAGGGGCGGCGTTCCGGATTCGGTTGCCCGGTCGTCGTTGATTCTCGTTGTCCATACGAGACGTTCCATTGAAGAGTCCATGATGTCGGTGTCAACGCCTCCGGTTCCGCGCCAGACGTCGGCGCGACCCCCGGTCGAATGGTGACGGTGGCGCCGTCGCGTCGTCACCTGAGGTTGCCCTTGTCGGTGGGATCTGTTACATATGCGGTGTGGAGACGCATACGCAACCGGTCGGTTCCGCCGATCGTGTGCTCCGTGGCCTGCGGATCACACCGACCACGATGGTCGTCTCGGGGCTCGTGTTCGCGATGGTGACGTCGTTGGTGTCCGCCCGAGGTGGGGTCTGGGTGTTGGTGGGGGCGGGATGCGTCCTCGCCACGATCGCTTGTGAGTGGGGCTATGTGGCCGTCAGCGACCGGGTCGGCGAACTCGGCAGGCGGGCCCTGGTGTTCGTTCCGTTGTCGAACCGGATCGCGGAAGTCGCCTGGTTGTACGGGTTCTGGCGACTCGGGGTCCCGGCGGGGGTCGTGGTCGCCGCCGGTGCCGTGTCGTTCACTCACGAGTACGTGCGGTCGCGGGCGTACATCGCGGGTCTGCGCGGCTCGGGAATGTTGACTCTGGGGGAGCATTCGGGGCGCGGCTGGGCGGCGTTGGCGGGGTACGGCATCGCGGGCGCCGTGGCGGTGACGGGTGCTCCGATGGCGGAGGGCCTGGGTACCGGGCTGATGTCGATCGCGGCCACGGCCTGGCTGTTGTTGGGGGTCCTGGGGCTCATCCAGCTGACGATCGTCGTGTCGGCGGCTCTACGAAAGTAGCGTTGACCTGCGGGTACGCTCATGATCAAAATTTTTTCGAACAAATATTCGTCATCGCTTGCGATTCGACCGGGCCCGGGGTTTACTATCGAGGTGTTCGAACATTCGTTCGTAAGTTCGAACTTCGGAGCAGGACCGCCGCTCACCTCCCACCGATCCCCGGTGGGCGGCGGCCCTGACCGATCCACTGTCGAATCGCCACTGAGGGGAAGCAATGTTGGCGACCGCAACCACGCCGGTGAGCGTCACCGGGCGATCATCGGCACCGTCGCGGCGGATGCCGCGACAGAGCGTTTCGGAGATTCCGGCGCGCGGTATGACCAATCGGTCCCCATTGGAGTTGTTGATTCTCTCCAGGCAGGGGCTGGCCGAGGCAGGCGAGGAGACCCGTGACGGGGCTCGGTATGCGACGGCCCATTTGGCGGCGTTGCGCGCGGCTGCCGCGGTTCTATCGATCCGGGCTCGCATCAATTCGGGCCAGCGAGGTCGCGTGACGAACGTGTGGCGCCTGTTGGCGCAGGTCGCGCCCGAGCTTCAGGAATGGGCGGAGTACTTCGCCCAGACCGCGCACAAGCGAACGATGGCGCAAGCGGGCGTTCCGCGAGTCGTCACGACGCGGGAAGCCGACGACTTGCTCCGGGACGCCGACCATTTCGTGTCGGTGGTGACCGAGCTCATCGGCTTGAGATGACCTACCGGTGGCGTCGACTGGATGCCGCCGATCCGGTGATGGCCCCGCTCCGTCGTCGCCGGTATCGACCGGTCGACCGCCACGACGATGACCTGCCGCTTTCGTCCACGAGGTGAACTGTGGACGGTAATGGCCGGGTCGTAAGGGGAAGACCGGGACGAAACCGTGTTCCTGCCATGAGTCCGGTTTCGTCCCGGTGCCTCAGCGGCATCGATTGTGAACAGGTAACGGGGAAGAGATGTCGGTCCATGCGGCAGCGCCGTCTGTTGTGCCCGATGGAATGCGTCGGGCCAGTGACGTGGCTCGTTCCATTGACACCGATGGGCTTCCCCTGTCCACCGCTGTGGAATCCGTGCTGCCGTGGCCACGCCTGCGGCGAGGAACCACACTCACCGTGGCGTCCGCGGGCCCTGCCGGGCTGACGTCCTTGCTGTTGGCCCTGCTGGCCGGCCCCTCGGGGTCAGGGGCCTGGTGCGCGTTGGTGGGGGCGCCGACGGTGTCCGCTTCCGCCATCCGCCGGTCGGGGGTCGACGCGTCTCGGCTGGCGTTGGTGCCGCATCCCGGCGATCGCTGGGAAAGCGTCGTCGGGGCTCTGCTGGAGGGCATCGACGTAGTGGCGGTGCACGTGCCTGGGCACATCTCACCGAGCCGAGCGGCCCGACTGTCCGCCAAGACGCGACGCCAGAAGGGCGTCCTGGTCGCGTTCGGCGGCGACGGGACCGATTGGCCACAGGCCGAGGCACGACTGACCGTTGAACAGTCCACATGGTACGGACTCGGATGGGGACGTGGCCTGCTCCGGCATTGCGAACTGACCGTGTCGACGCGTCATCACGGCCGCCGCGCCACGGCGACGGTCTGGCCCTACGGGGTTCGCCCGGAGCCCGTTCGGAGGGAAACCGAGCAGATCGACATCGGGGCGGCCGGGGTGACGTCGCTCGCCGAACACCGACAGAAACGAAAGGGAGTGTCCGCACGTGCGATCCTTCGTCCTCCGCTGTCCTGAGTGGGATCCGGCCGAGTCGTTCGATCCGGTCGTCGTGGCCGTGGAGTCCCTGGCGGCGGGCGTGGAGATCATTCGTCCGGGCCTGCTGGCGCTCGCCGCTTCCGGTGTCTCGGCGTATTACGGCGGTGAGGAGGTCGCCGCCGAGCGCCTGGTCGACGTCGTGGCCGAACAGTGCGAGGTCGATGTCGTCGTCGGGGTCGCGGACGGCCTGTTCGTCGCCTATCTCGCCGCCCACGAGGGGCGGATCGTTCCGTCGGGCGCGACCGCCGAGTTCTTGAGCGGGATCGACGTCTCCCGTCTTGGTCGACCGGAGTTGGTCGGGATCCTCCGCAAACTCGGTGTCAACACGTTCGGCGAGTTCACGGCGTTGCCGCGCGCCGCCGTCGCCGACCGGTTCGGCGCCGACGCCGTTTTCGCCCACCGGTTGGCCGCCGGTGAGGACACCCGCCCTCCGGTGGCGCGAACACCGCCGCCGGATCTGACCGTCTCCATCGAATGCGACCCTCCTTTGGAGAGGGTCGATGTCGCGGCGTTCACGGCGCGCGCTCTCGCGGTGCAACTGCATCGTCTTCTGGACGTGCACGGCCTGGCCTGCGATCGGTTGATCATCGACGCGACGACCGGGGGTGGCGTGCTGGTCAGCCGGACCTGGCGGCACGACGGCGCGTTGTCGGCGGCGGCCGTGACCGACCGCGTCCGGTGGCAATTGGACGGATGGTTGACCAACGGCGGGGTCGCCGACGGCGGAATCGTCGCCCTGCGGTTGACCCCCGACGGCTTGATGAGTCGACACGACGCCCACCCCGGCCTGTGGGGCGCGGTCGGCTCGGCCGAGGCGCGGGCGGCCAGGGCTCTGGTCCATGTTCAGGGCCTGCTCGGTCACGACGCCGTCGTCACCGCGGTGGAGGACGGTGGCCGAGGTCTTGCCGAACGACGGAGGCTCGTCCCCTGGGGGGAGCCTCCGGTACCCGTCGGCTCGCCGGAGCGTCCATGGCCGGGAGCGCCACCGGATCCGGAGCCGGCTCTCATCACCGATCGGCCGTCTCCGGTGCGGGTCGTTGATTCGCGGGGCGGCCCCGTCACCGTGAGCGGGCGTTATGTGTTGAGCGCCGCCCCTGCGAAGGTGACGGATGAACGCGGGCGGGCCTCCGAGGTCGTGGCCTGGGCCGGTCCATGGCCGGTGGAGGAGCACTGGTGGGAGGCGCCGCGTCGCTTCGCCCGGCTTCAGGTTCGCCTCGACGATTCCCGAGCCCTTCTCCTCATTCTCGACGGCGGGCAATGGTTCGTGGAGGGTTCCTATGACTGAGTACGCGGAGTTGCACTGCCACTCCCACTTCAGTTTCTCGGATGGTGCCGATTCTCCGGAAAGTCTTGTGGCCGAAGCGGTCCGTTTGGGTCTGACGGGTTTGGCGCTCACCGATCACAACGGCTATTACGGCGTCGTGCAGTTCGCCGAGGCCGCTCGGGAGGCCGGGCTGCCGACGGTGTTCGGCGCGGAATTGACACTGCATCGGGGCGACCGTCGGGGCGACGCCGATCCCACCGGCGGGCACCTCGTCGTCCTCGCTCGTAACCCCCAGGGCTACCGGCGCCTGTCGAGGGCGATGACCCGGGCGCAGTTGGCCGGGTCCAAGGACCGGCCGCGATATCAACTCGACCGGGTCGCGGCGCTCGCCGGTGGCAACTGGCTCGTGCTCACCGGGTGTCGTAAGGGTCTCGTTTCGGCGGCGTTGGACACCGAGGGGGTTGACGGTGCCCGCCGTGAGCTGGATCGTCTCGTCGGCGCATTCGGGCGGGACAATGTCGTCGTCGAGCTGATCCATCACGATCGGCCGGGTGACGACGACCGGATCGACGCCTTGGCGGGGCTCGCCGCCGAGCGAGGTCTCTCGATCGTCGCCACCAACAACGTTCACTACGCGGCGCCGTCTCGGCAGCCGCTCGCCCAGGTCCTCGCGGCGACCCGTTCCCGGCGATCATTGTCCGAACTGGATGGTTGGCTGCCGGCCGCCGGTACCGCTCATCTGCGCAGCGGCGACGAGATGCTGCGTCGGTTCGCGTCGTACCCCGAGGCCGTCGCCAACGCCTCCCGGTTCGCCGCCGAGTGCGCCTTCGACCTGGAACTGTTGAAGCCTCGTCTGCCCGATTTCCCCGTCCCCGCACGGCATAGCGAGTTCTCCCACCTGGCGCACCGCACTCTGACGGGCGCGCGGGATCTGTACGGACCGCCCGAGTCCGAACGGGTCGACGGCGCTTATCGGCAGCTGGAGAAGGAGCTCACGGTCATCAGGGAACTCGATTTCGCCGGGTACTTCCTGATCGTCGCCGACATCGTCGACTTCTGCCGTCGCAACGGGATCCTGTGTCAGGGTCGGGGGTCGGCGGCGAACTCTGCGGTCTGCTATTCCCTCGGCATCACCAAAGTGGACGCGGTCCGGTACGGCCTCCTGTTCGAGCGCTTCCTGTCGCCTGACCGCGACGGGCCGCCCGACATCGACCTGGACATCCAATCCGACCGCCGCGAGGAGGTCATCCAGTACGTCTACGACCGCTACGGTCGATTGTGCTCGGCTCAGGTCGCCAACGTCGTCTCCTACCGTCCTCGATCGGCGGTCCGCGACGTCGCCAAGGCGCTCGGCTATTCCGAGGACCAGGCCTTGGGCTGGAGCAAACAACTCGACCGGTGGCGCGGCGTCGCCGAGTCCGACGTGGACGATCTGCCGACGCCGGTTCATCGACTCGCCGAGGAACTACTGAGAACCCCCAGGCATCTCGGTCTGCACCCCGGCGGAATGGTCATCAGCG
Source organism: Stackebrandtia soli (assembly GCF_965137155.1). Lineage (NCBI taxonomy): Bacteria > Bacillati > Actinomycetota > Actinomycetes > Glycomycetales > Glycomycetaceae > Stackebrandtia > Stackebrandtia soli. The sequence goes on along the minus strand of NZ_CBCRZX010000002.1, from coordinate 135,377 downwards.
ACCGTCCAGTCTCGGAGATCTGCCCCGTCGAGTGGGCCCGAGCCCGCGATCGCAGCGTCATCCAATGGGACAAGGACGACTGCGCCACGGCGGGCCTCGTCAAGTTCGACCTGCTCGGGCTCGGCATGCTCGCCGCGTTGCAATACGCCATCGACGAGATCCGTGGCTTCCACGGCGTCGACATCGACTTGGCGCTTCTTCCTCCCGACGACGAGGAGGTCTACGACATGCTGTGCGACGCCGACACCATCGGAGTGTTCCAAGTGGAGTCCCGCGCGCAGATGGGGACCCTGCCCCGCCTCCGCCCGCGTCGTTTCGACGATCTCGTCGTCGAGGTCGCGCTGATCAGGCCGGGGCCGATCCAGGGCGGTTCGGTCCACCCGTACCTGGCGCGCCGTCGAGGCGAGCCCTGGCAGGACAAGGTCCACCCCCGTCTCCACAAGGCCCTCGCCAAAACCTATGGCGTGCCGCTGTTCCAGGAGCAACTCATGCAGATGGCCGTCGACGCCGCGGGCTTCACCCCCGCCGAAGCCGATCAGTTGCGCCGAGCGATGGGTTCGAAACGGTCCACCGAACGCATGGAACGCCTCAAGGGGCGCCTGTACGAGGGGATGGCCGAACGCGACATCACCGGCGAGACCGCCGACGAGATCTTCGCCCAACTGTCCGCGTTCGCGGACTTCGGCTTCCCCGAAAGCCACGCGGCCAGCTTCGCCTACATCGTCTACGCGAGCGCCTGGTTGAAACGCCACTATCCCGCCGCGTTCACCGCCGCACTCCTCAATGCGCAGCCGATGGGTTTCTACTCCCCGAACACGCTCGTGGCCGATGCCCGACGGCACGGGGTCGAGGTCCGCCGTCCCGACATCAACGCCAGCGACGTGACCGCTCGCCTAGAGGCCTGCGACGCCCCGGCACCGCCCGGTGTCCACGGTGTCGCGGCGATCAGGCTCGGGCTGTCCACGGTGCGCGGTCTGCCCAAGCGGGTCTCGGAGCGCATCGCGGCGGGTCGCCCGTACCGCGACATGTTTGATCTGGCCCGTCGTTCCGGCGTCACCCGTCCTCAGCTGGAGGCGCTCGCCGCGGCGGACGCCTTCGTCTGCTTCGGGCTGAGCCGCCGCCAAGCCCTGTGGGAGGCGGCCGCCGCCGCTCGCGCCGGTGACGAGGCCCTCGCCGGAACGGAATCCACGGCCCCGACTCCCGCGCTTCCCGGCATGAGCCTCCTCGAATTGTCTGGAGTGGACTACTGGTCGCTCGGCCTGTCCCCGGATTCCCACCCGATCCAGTTCGTTCGTCGCATGCTCGACACCGGGGGAGTCCGTCGAGTGGAGGAACTGCGCGAAGTCCCGCATGGGGAACGGGTCTTCGTCGCCGGGCTCGTCACCCACCGACAGCGTCCCTCCACCGCTGGTGGCGTCACCTTCCTCAACCTCGAGGACGAGACCGGCATGGTCAACGTCATCTGTTCTCCCGGTCTGTGGCAGCGGTATCGGCGTCTTGCTCGGACCGCCGCCGCCCTCGTCATTCGCGGCCGGATCGAAGGTGCCCCCGGTGTCGTCAACGTCGTCGCCGAACGGCTGACGCACCTTCCCCTGCCGTTGGGGCCCGCGTCCGCGTCAAGGGACTTCCAATGAACCGCGCGCCGGGCTCCTCGCTGACCTGCGATCTGTTTCGCGCAACCGCTAGGCTCAGCCCGTGGACCGTCTCAAAGCCCGTCACACCCCGCGCACCGCCGTCGTGTGGTCGATCCTCACGACCGAGCTGGAAACCGCCCTCGACTGCGGCGGCCCCGACGAACCGTGCCGGATCGTCGACGTCGGAGGAGGCACCGGCGGCTTCGCGGTTCCGTTGGCCGAGGCCGGTTACGACGTCACCGTCGTCGACACGAGCCCGAACGCGCTCGCCGGGCTGACCCGTCGCGCCGCCGACGCCGGTGTAGCCGATCGGATCCGCGCCATCCAGTCGGACGCGCACACTCTCGACGATGTCGTCGAGGCGGGCACGGCGCGGCTGGTCCTGTGTCACAGCGTGTTGGAGATGGTCGATTCCCCGCGCGAGTCCATCGCCGCGATGTCCAGGGTCCTCGCTCCGGGCGGCGCGCTGAGTCTGCTCGTCGCGAACCGCGCCGGAGCGGTGCTGGCTCGTGCCATCACCGGCCAGCTGTCGGCGGCCACCACCATTCTCACCGACCCGGATGGATCGGGAACCGCCGACACGCTGTTGCGCCGTTTCGACCCCGACTCGCTGGGCGGCCTCGTGACCGAGGGCGGCCTCGTCCTCGAACGACTGCACGGTATCCAGATCGCCGCCGACCTCGCCGCGGGCTTCCGTGACGGTGAGCCGGGGGCCGCCGAGGCCATGCGCGAGTTCGAGTTGACGGTCGCCGCGCGACCGCCCTATCGCGACATCGCCACACAACTGCACGGGCTGGCGCGCAAACCCCCCGCCACGTAGGCTGTCGGGCTATGCGGCCCACACTCGACCTGTCTGTTCGACTGCCCGCCTATGGCCGTGCCAGCATCTGCGACGTGATGCCGTCGGTGCTGTCCCTGCTGGGTGTTCCGGGCGGACGCGACGTGCTCGGGCTCGCCGACGGCCCCCTCGCCGGGGTGAATCGGGTCGCGATCCTGCTCATCGACGGGCTCGGTCTGTACCCGTTGCGGCTGGCCGCCGATCGCTCGCCGTTGATCTCGGACATCGTGACGGGGAACGTCGGCCGCTTCGACGAGCTCACCACGAACTTCCCGTCGACGACGCCGACGAGCCTCACCTCCCTCGGGACCGGGGCCACACCGGGCGAACACGGCGTGCTCGGTTTCACCGTCAACGTTCCCGGGACGACCGACGTACTCACCCACATCGAATGGGCCGACAAACCCGATCCACTGTCGTGGCAACCGATCCCGACAGGTTTCGAGCGGGCCGCCGCCGCCGGGGTCTCGACCGCGAAGGTCTCCCAGGTGTTCTCCTTCGACGGCCTCAACACGGCCGCGTTCCGTGGCAGCGAGACCTTCCCCGCCCCCGACATGACCGCGACCGCAGACGGAGTGATCGCCGCACTGAGTGTCGGCGAGAAGTCCCTTGTGTATGGATACAATTCGATCGCGGACAAGACGGGGCACGGCTTCGGTCTCGAATCACCACAGTGGTGGAACGCGGTCACCGAGGTGGAGAACCTGATCGCCGCGATCATGACGCGACTGCCCACTGACGCCGGCCTGATCGTGACGGCCGATCACGGCATGATCAACATCGCCGACGCCGACAAGATCGACGTCACCGATCTTCCCGCCCTGCACAAGGGCGTCCGCCTCATCGCGGGGGAGCCGCGCGCCCGCTACCTGCACACCGAGCCCGGCGCGGCGACGGCGGTCGCGGAGCGCTGGCGTGAGTTCTTCGGGGACGTCGCCGACGTCCGCACCCGGGACTCCGCCATCGAGGCCGGCTGGTTCGGCCCCGTCGCGGCGGAACACCGCGAGCGCATCGGCGACGTCGTCGTCGCCTGCGTCGGGCGCAGCGTCATCCTGGGCGCTCCGTCCGAACGCCCCACCATCGGTCTTCTGCGTGGTTACCACGGCGGCCTGACGGACGCCGAGATGTCCATCGGGCTCTGGTCGTATCGCGGAATGTCGTAGCGTGCCGTTACGGTCGCTGACGTGGGACGCACTACCCCGTCGGCGGTGACCGGCGACGCCTTCGGACCGGGTCTGGACGACACGGGTTGCGACATCATGCACATCGACATGGACGCGTTCTTCGCGTCGGTCGAGATCGCCCGCGATCCGAGCCTGCGCGGGAAGCCGGTCATCGTCGCGGGGCTCGGTCCGCGTGGCGTCGTGACGGCCGCCAGCTACGAGGCGCGCCCGTTCGGCGTCAACAGCGCGATGCCGACGGCGGTGGCCCGTCGCCGTTGCCCGCACGGCGTGTTCATCAGCCCCAGCGGCGGCGAGTACTCCCGAGTGTCGAAGGCCGTGCGCGCGATCTTCTCCCGGTACACCCCGCTCGTGGAGCCCGTCTCCGTCGACGAGGCCTTCCTCGACGTCGCGGGGGCGCGTCGACTGTTCGGTTCGGCCTCCCGGATCGCCGCCGCGATCCGGGACGACGTTCGTGGCGAGCACGGCATCACCTGCACCGTCGGCATCGCGTCGACGAAGTTCGTCGCGAAACTCGCGTCGACCCAGGCGAAACCGGACGGGCTGGCGGTCGTCCCGGTCGGCAAGGTCATCGATTTCCTGCACCCGCTGCCGATCTCCGCGCTGTGGGGCGTCGGCGCGGCCACTGAGACGTCATTGAAGCGACTGGGCGTGCACAAGGTGGGGGAGTTGGCCCACACCCCGCTGGATCGGCTGCGTCGGTTCATCGGCACGGCGTCGGCCGAGCATCTGCACGCGTTGGCGTGGGGTCGTGACCCGCGTACGGTGCAGGTCACGCACGTCGAGAAGTCCATCGGCGCGGAGACGACGTTCGACACCGATATCGGCGAACCTGAGCGTATCGCCCAGGTCGCCCTGAGGTTGAGCCACAAGACAGCGGCCAGGGCCCGTAGGGCCGGGCTGGTGGGCCGGACCGTGTCGGTCAAGATCCGGTATGGCGACTTCTCGACGTTCACCCGGGCCAGGACGTTGCCGGAACCGACTGATGTCGCTCATGAGATCTATGAGCACGCCCGTGACCTGATCACAGCGAACATGACGGCGCCGCTGCGACTGCTCGGCATTCGTCTGGAGGGCCTCAGCGAAGCCCGAGGTCGGGCGGTTCAACCGAGGCTGGGAGAACCCCTGCACGGGTGGCGTGACGTGGAGCGCGTCGTCGACTCGATGCACGACCGTTTCGGGACGACCGCGATCGGTCCGGCGAGTTTGCTCGATCCGGCTTCCCGCAAGCGACGGCGGCCCGATGATGGGACGAGGTCTGCGTGAACTCGTACACCTGGCCAGGATCGTTGGCCTTACCGGTAAATTCGTGACCGAACCTGGTTTCGGATACGTCTTAGTAACCGTAGACTTGAACCTAAATCCCGGCTGTCAGCGACAGCCGCTATGACCGCAGGAGGAGTGCCGTGCCGCTCTCCGAGCATGAACAACGAGTGTTCGACGAGATCGAGCGGTCGCTCGCCGACGATCCCAAATTCGCCTCGGCTGTGCGATCTCACGACCCTCGTCACCGAAGCCGTCGCCGGATGATCATCGCCGGCGTCATCACCTTGGCCGGTCTTGCCCTTCTCGTGGCCGGCGTGATGGCGGAGTATTGGCTGGGCATCGCCGGTGCGGTGGTGATGTTCGCCGGGATGATCTTCGCCCTCCAGACTCAGCGCAAACTCGCCAACGGGGAACTCTCCGCCGTTGACGGCAAGGCGCGCCGCACCGCCGGTAAGTCCTCCCGTGGGTCGAAGACCCAACGTCGTTCCGGTAACTCGTGGGGAGACCGGATGGAGGAACGCTGGCGCCGTCGCCGCGACAACGGTTGGCAGTAACCGAATCTAGGCAGAAACGCACACGCCTCGGCCGACCGCCGAGGCGTTCGTGTGTGCGAAGGAGTTCGAGAGAGGTCCGGCCGTCACCCGCACGGGGTGACGGCCGGACCGTCGTCAGACGGCGCGTCTCCGACGTGGTCGACGCAGCGTCCGGGAGACCGCGAGCCGCGCTCGGACCGCCGCGGTCGTCAGGGCCGCGTTGGAGCCGCTCAGGCCGCGCCTCCAGCGCCGCAACACGGACACCGGGGTCAAGGCCGCGCGAGCCGCCGTCCTGGTCGAGACGGCGTTGAACAGGCCCACTCGTACCGCCGTGACGGCGCGCGGCAGCGTCAGGTCGCCGGGTCGTCGGTCGGCGTAGCGGGATTGCTCGACGGCCGCGACGAGGTGCCGCACGCCCGCCTCCGCCAACCCGGACAGCTCGTAATGCTCAGTGAGCCATTCCCCGGTCGCCCGTGGCGTGTTCGCCCGTTTCGGTTCGGCTCGGAGGTCCGTCAGCAGGTCCTCGAGCTCGAGCCAGGCCGCCTCGACGCCGGCCGGTGTCTCGGTGGCGGCGACGCGCATCCGCCGGGCTCGTCGCGCGAGGCGGTACGCGGCGGGCATCAGCGCCGCCAGCACCACCGCGGCGGCTCCGGCGACCCAGTACGGCCAGGTCGTCGGCGCCACGACGGCGCTCCACGCGACGGTGCTGCCGGTGCTTCCGGGGCCCTGGTCCGGGCCACCGGGAGCGGGTTCCTGGCCCGGCTGCTCGGCGGGGTCGTCCTCGCCGTTCTCGCCGGTGCCGTCGGAGTTCTCGTCGTCGATGTCCGGCGCCCACGGGAACTCGGTCGAGTTGCGCACCTGAGCCGACGGCGTCGGGTCGAAGGCCACCCAGCCGTATCCGTGGAAGTACACCTCGACCCAGGCGTGGAAGTTGAAGTTCGTCAGCCGGTACTCGTTGGAGCCGATGAGGCTCCCCTTCGTCAGGCCGATCGCGACGCGGGCGGGGATGCCCGCGTCACGGACCATCCACGCCATGGCGCCCGCGTACTGCTGGCAGAAGCCGCGCTTCTCCTTCAGGAACGATTCGATCGCGCTGGCGGACCAGCCGTCCCGGGTGCGCAGTTCGTACTCGAACCCGTTCTCCTTCGAGAAGTGGTCCTGGATCGCCATGACCTTGTCGTAGTCGGTCTCGGCCTCGGCGGTGAGCGTGTCGACGAGCTCCGTCACCGTCGCGTTGTCCGGTGTGGACGTGTTGGCGCGAAGGAACGGCGTCGTGTTGACGGGCGCGCTCGGCGCCGTCCGCAGGTCGTCCGGCGCGTAGGAGAAGTCGACGTACTCGTACGTCAGCCTCATGTCCTTGGTCGTGGTGCTCGCCGACGCGACCATGCTGGTCTGCGGGTCGTACATCCAGTCCCCACCGGCGTCGACCCGTGACGGCTCGCTGAACAGCGGAATCGCGAAGTCCGACAGCGCGATCGACGTGAACGTCGCCGTCTGGCGTTTGCCCTCGGCCTGGCTGGACGTCATCGGGAGGGAACCCTCCGCCGGCACCGACTGCGTCGACATCGTCAGGTCCGCCTGGAACCCCTTCTCGGTGAGAGTGCTCGCCGCGTACATCTTCATGTACCCGGGGTCCGCCGACGTGGTCGTCACCCGCGCCAGTTCCTGGACCTGACTCGTGTCCAGCGCTCCCTGGAGCGCCGCCACCGGGTTCACTTTGGACGTCGTGTTCGTTCCGCCCGGTCCTACCCCCGGCCCGGTGCCCCCGAAGGTGTTGAGCAGCCCGCCGGTGGTGATCCCCGGCAGCATCGCCGACACGATCAACGCCACCGGGATGATCAGCGCCGCGAGCCACCTACCCGCCGACGCCAGCGGGGACGGTTCCCACAGCTCGACGCCTCGGCCGTCGCCGGTGAAACGCCGCCCGAAGTGCCGCACGCGGTCGATGTTGTCCGTCATCAGCAACCACAGGTACCCGAGCGCTCCAGGGACGAACAGCAGCCACGGCACGCTGTCCGGCAGGATCGCGACCGGCACGATGTACAACGTCAGCAGCGGTAGACCGGCCAGCGACGGCAGTCGGAACGTCACGGCGAGGGCGTCGATGACGATCGCGCACACGCCGATTCCGATGACGGCGACGAACACGACGTCGTCGGTCGCGTTGATGGGAACGGACTGTTCGGCGATCGCCTTGCCCGCGCTGCCGAACAGCCGACCGAACTCGGCGAAGGTGCCGCCGGTGGGGATGACCCCGAGAAACTCGCTGCCGCTACGGAACATCCAGCTGCAGTACAGCAGCAGTGCGCCAGTGGTCGCGAGGATCTGCAGCGGGGCGGCCGCGCGGAGCGCCCGAGCTCCAATGCCGACGCCGGTGATGAAGGCGACGGCGAGTGCCGCCGGGATGAACCACTCGAAGAGACCTTTGTAGATCATCGATAGCGGAGCGCAGGCGAGGAGCAGCGCGCATGCCGCGACGAGCGCGACCGATCGGCGTTGAGTCATGTTGCCTTCTTCGTCGTCGAGACGGTTTCCGCCATCGCCGCGCGGTAGGCGAAACCTTGCGGCCCCTGCGTCAGCCCCCGCCACAGTTCGGGCAGGCGTTCCCCGTTGCGCACCGGCAGGACTCGCCATCCGGCTCGCATGAGGGTGAGTCGGGTCCGGTGGTACTCGGCGTCCGCCGTGGCACGGCGATCCTCGGAGAGTTTCAGCCAGGACATGCTGTCGATGAGGAGCGCGACGCAGGTGGCGCCGGAGGTTCGCAAACCGCCCAGGCGTTCCGCCTCATCGGCGGTGAGACTGCCGATCGACGCCACGATAAGTCCACTGTGATCATTCTTGCGAATCTGCTCGAGCAGTCGGGAGATGTCGCCGTGGCGTTGAGTTCGAACGGCCGCGAGATGATCGAGCGTCGACCCCGGCCCGCCGATGTCGGGCTGCATGTCGACCTCCTCGGTGACCATCCGCAGCTTGTACCCGGACAGCCGCAGGTGGTGCATGACGCTCGCCGTCGCCGAGACCGCCCATTCGAAGCTGGACGTCGGTCCCTCACCCCGGTGCGCCCCCGCGCGGATGTCGAGAGCGACGGTCGCCCGCGAATCCCACGGCTGTTCCTCGCGACGAACCATGAGCTCGCCCGCGCGAGCCGTGGACGGCCAGTGCACGCGACGAAGGTCATCGCCGTAGCGGTACTCGCGGGTCGCCGCGTCGTCCTCGCCGTGGACGGCCACGGACCGGGCACGGTTGTCACCGCTGCCGGCGAACTCGCCCGGCAGCCGGATCGCCGGCATCGGAGTGATCGACGGGATGACGGTCAGCGCGTCGGTGTTCGGGAACGATCGGGTCATCTCGATGAGCCCGAACGGATCCGTGATGCGCACCAGCAGCGGCCCCACCTCATATCGGCCGCGAAGTTCCGACCGGACGCTGTACGACACGGCGCTTCCACCGCCGCCCAACAGCCGCTCCAACACCAGCCGGGGCCGATTGCCGAGCGCGTACGGAAGGCGGTCCTCCAGCATCAGCGTGCCGGTCGGCAACCGCGATCCGTTGCGCAGACGCAGCGTCACCTGGGATCGCTGCCCGGCCTCCACGCGCACCGGGTCGAGGACCCGGCTCACCGTCAGCTGGTACTTCGCGCGCGACAGCAGTGCCGCCGACGCGAGCGGCAGCAGGCCGACCAGGGCCGCCACCCGGATCAGGTCGCGCTCGCCGATGACGAACGACGCGAGGAGCAGCGCGATCCCGACGGCGATCAGGGTCTTGCCGCGCGTGGTGAGATTGCGGAGTGCTTCTCTCATGACCTATCGACGGTCCCGGCCGCGCGAAGCGTTGACGGGCAAGCGATGCACGATGTCGGCGATGATCGCGTCGGTGGTGCGCCGCGCCAGTTGTGCGTCCGATGTGGAGATCACTCGGTGCGCGAGGACGGGCACCGCGAGAGCCTGTAGGTCGTCCGGCAACACGAAGTCACGTCCGTCGAAGGCCGCGACGGCCCGCGCGGTGCGCAGCAGTTGCAGGCCCGCGCGGGGGCTCGCGCCGAGTCGGAGGTCGGGTGCCTGGCGGGTCGCGGTGACGAGCGCGACGGCGTACTCCTTGATCGTGTCGGCGACGTGCACCGAGCGCACCAGGCCGATCATGCGGCGGATCGTCGAGTCGTCGACGACGGGGCGCAGGTCCTCCATCGGGTTGGACGCCCCGTGGGCGTCCAGCATCGCCAGTTCCGCCCGGGCGTCCGGGTATCCGATGGCGACGCGGGCGGTGAAGCGGTCGCGTTGCGCCTCGGGAAGCGGGTAGGTGCCCTCCATCTCGATCGGGTTCTGCGTCGCCATGACCATGAATGGGGTGCTCAGGGGGTAGGTGCGCCCGTCGACGGTGACCTGCCGTTCCTCCATGCACTCCAGGAGTGCCGACTGCGTCTTCGGGGACGCCCGGTTGATCTCGTCGCCGACGACGATGTTGGCGAAGACGGCGCCCGGCTTGAAGCTGAACTCATGGGTGTCCTGATTGAACACCGACACACCGGTGACGTCGCTGGGGAGCAGGTCGGGGGTGAACTGGATACGGCGCACCGTGCAGTCGATGGACGTCGCCATCGCCTTGGCGAGCATCGTCTTGCCGACCCCAGGCACGTCCTCGATCAACAGGTGCCCTTCGGCCAGCAACACCGACAGGGCGAGTCGCACGATCGCGGTCTTGCCCTCGATGACCCGTTCGATGTTCGTGACGATCGCTTCCGTCGCGTCCGCGAACTCCTGCCCGTTCATCGCTGGGACCGAGGGTTCGGTCGTCGAGCCGATGGGGTGTGCGGTCACCGGCGTCCTCCTATCGCTAAAGGAATCGAACCGAGCTCGCCGGCTCGTCGACCGGTGCTCACCGGTCGGGATTCTCATGGGCTGGTTATCGTTTCAAGTCTGTCAAATTGTCTGTGATGAGAAGCATGACCAGTCCGGTCAATAATTTCTGACCCCTCGGGTGTCAGACCATTCGCGCCGTCGCGGAATGGAGGGACTTTCACGTAGGGCTACGAGGTTCATACGGTGATGACGTCGCAGGTCGGTTGCGGTACACTGCACGCATGAACTGGCGTGCGCTGCTTCTTAGCGGGCCGTGCTGAATCGATCTTCTTCGACAGCACGGCGACCCCTCCTATGCGAGGGGCATTTTTATGCCCAGATTACGTCTTTCTCGAACCGATAGGACCACCATGAGTGACTCACGCGCTCCCGAATCAACACCTCATCGATATGACGCCGAACTGGCGAATGAGATCGAACGGCGATGGCAGGACCATTGGGAGGCGACCGAGATCTTCAGTGCCCCCGATCCGGCGGGGCCGCTGGCGAATCCGGCGGATCCGAAGTCGGACGAGCCGAAGTTGTTCGTTATGGACATGTTCCCGTATCCCTCGGGTGAGGGGCTGCACGTGGGTCACCCGCTGGGTTATGTGGCGACCGACTGCTACTCGCGGTACAAGCGGATGGCCGGTCACAACGTCATGCACGCGATGGGGTTCGACGCCTTCGGCCTGCCGACGGAGCAGTACGCCGTCGCGACCGGGCAGCACCCGGCCGGGATCACGGAACGCAACATCGACCGCTATCGCCAGCAGCTGCGTCGGTTGGGCATGGCCTACGACACCAAGCGCACCTTCGCGACGTCCGATCCCGACTACTACAAATGGACACAGTGGATCTTCCTGCAGATCTTCAACTCCTGGTACGACGTCGACGCCGACCATGCTCGTCCGATCGAGGAGCTGATCCGGCAGTTCGAGGCCGGTGAACGCGCCGTTCCCGGTGCCGAGTCGTGGTCCGAGCTGGGCGACGACGCCCGTCGCGCGATCGTCGACGGGTACCGCCTGGCGTACGTCGCCGAGTCCCCCGTCAACTGGTGTCCCGGCCTGGGCACGGTGTTGTCCAATGAGGAGGTCACTTCCGAGGGACGCAGCGAGCGCGGCAACTTCCCCGTCTTCACGCGGACGCTGCGGCAGTGGATGATGCGCATCACCGCCTACGCCGACCGTCTGCTGACCGACCTGGACCACGTTGACTGGCCGGAGTCGACGAAGCTGATGCAGCGCAACTGGATCGGCAAGTCCACCGGCGCGGAGGTCGACTTCGCGACCGACGCCGGCGACATCCGCGTGTTCACGACGCGGCCGGACACGCTGTTCGGCGCGACGTACATGGTCCTGGCGCCCGAGCACTCCCTGGTCGACGCCCTGGCCGCCGACGCCTGGCCCGTCGACGTCAATCCGCTGTGGACCGGCGGTGCGGCGACGCCGCGCGACGCGATCGCCGAATACCGGCGCGTCGCCGCCGCGAAGACGGACATGGAACGGCAGGCCGACGCCAAGGAGAAGACGGGGGTGTTCACCGGCGCGTACGCGACGAACCCCGTCAACGGCGTCCCCGTCCCGGTCTTCATCGCCGACTACGTGTTGGCCGGCTACGGCACCGGCGCGATCATGGCCGTCCCCGGCCACGACTCGCGTGACCTGGCCTTCGCGGACGCGTTCGCGCTGCCGGTCGTCCAGGTCGTCGACCCCGAAAACGACACGGACTGGCGCGGCTTCGGCGGCGACGGTGTGGCCGTCAACTCCGGATTCCTGGACGGTCGCTCGACCCCTGAGGCGAAGGCCCGCGTCATCGCCTGGCTGGAGGAGCGGGGCAGCGGTCACGGCACCGTCAACTTCCGGCTGCGGGACTGGCTGTTCTCTCGGCAGCGGTTCTGGGGCGAACCGTTCCCGATCGTCTACGACGAGACCGATCGCCCGATCGCCCTGCCCGATTCGATGCTGCCGGTGGAACTGCCGGAACTGGCGGACTTCTCGCCGCGCACCTTCGAGCCCGACGCGGCCGACACCTCACCGGAGCCGCCGCTGGGTCGCGCCACGGACTGGGTCAACGTGACACTGGACCTGGGCGATGGGCCGAAGCAGTACCGCCGCGAGACGAACACGATGCCGAACTGGGCCGGTTCGTCCTGGTACGAGTTGCGTTACACCGATCCGACGAACGACAAGGTGTTCGCCGACCCGGTCAACGAGCAGTACTGGATGGGTCCGCGCTCGGCGGAGGACGTCGGCGGGGTCGACTTGTACATCGGCGGTCAGGAGCACGCCGTCCTGCATCTGCTGTACGACCGTTTCTGGCACAAGATCCTGTTCGACCTGGGGCACGTGTCGAGCCGCGAGCCGTTCCGGAAGCTGTTCCACCAGGGAATGATCCAGGCTTACGCCTACACCGACGACCGGGGCGCCTACGTCTCCGCCGCCGAGGTGGAGGAGGCTGACGGCGAGTACTTCTACAATGGTCAGAAGGTCAACCGCGAGCACGGCAAGATGGGCAAGTCCCTGAAGAACGTCGTCACCCCCGACGAGATGTGCGACCGATACGGGGCCGACACCTTCCGTATGTACGAGATGGCGATGGGTCCACTGGACGTGTCGCGTCCATGGGAGACGCGCGCCGTCGTCGGGTCGCAGCGGTACCTGCAACGCCTGTGGCGCAATATCATCGACGAGGCGACGGGCGAGGTGATCGTCGCCGACGTCGAGCCGGACGCCGAGACGTTGAAACTGCAGCACCGCACGGTCGAGGGCATTCGTGACGATGTGGACAATCTGCGGATGAACACGGCGATCGCGAAGCTGATCATGTTCAACAACCACGTCGTGGGACTGTCGCCGGTGCCGCGTTCAGTCGCCGAGGCGCAGGTCCTGATGACCGCGCCGTTCGCGCCGCACATCGCGGAGGAACTGTGGCGACGCATGGGTCACACGCATTCACTGGCGAACGAGCCGTTCCCGAAGGCCGATCCCGCTTACCTGACGGTGGACACGGTCACCTACCCGGTGCAGATCAACGGGAAGGTTCGCGATCGCCTGGAGGTGCCGGCCGAGACGACGCCGCAGCAGGTCGAGGAGCAGGCACTGGCCCTGCCGAAGATCGCGGCGACCTTGGAGGGGAAGCCTCCGCGCAAGGTCATCGTCGTACCGGGCCGGATGGTGTCGATCGTCGCCTGAGCCGACCGTCGTCGCCGGAGGGACCGCGCTCTCAGCGGCCCCTCCGGCGTGTCCGCAGTGGATGGACGATCGTAAGGTGGCAGGTTCATAGTGGACTATTCGGAGTAGGGTACCCGCAGGTGACGGGTCGGTCGCGGTCCGACGGCGACGGTTCCGTAAAAAATCTTCATTGAGTGAGCAGATGTCGTAGAGGGTTGACGCGACTCCCAAAGATCGAATATTTTCGATCCGTTCGAACAATCCGCATCGCGGCGTCCCCTGCCAGGCCGCGACCTTCTTGCTCAAGCGTGAGGTATTCATGTCCAAATCAGCAATGAGTCGACGTCGTGCACTGTTCATCGCGGCGGGCGGCCTGGCCGCCGTTCCGCTTCTGGGCATCGGCCGGGCGCTGGCCGAGCCGACGATCTCGGCCCTGCCCCGTGTCTACATCGACCCCGGTCACGGCGGCACCGACCCGGGCGCGGTCGGCAACGGTCTGCAGGAGAAGGCCCTCACCCTGGCGATCGCTCTGGGCGTCCGCGACCACCTCAACGCGAACTGGGACGTCGACATTCGGATGTCCCGCACCACCGACATAAGCCGCACCCTCGCCTACCGCTCCTCCGACGCGAACTCGTGGGGCGCCGACCTGTTCGTCAGCGTCCACATCAACTCCGGCGGCGGCACCGGTTTCGAGAGCTACCGCTACACGACCGCATCGGCGGGTTCGGTGGCGCTGCAGAACGCGATGCACCCCCAGATCCTGGCCGGAATGCGGTCGGTCGGATCGGTGACCGACCGCGGCAAGAAGAGCGCCAACTTCCACGTCCTGCGTGAGACGTCGATGCCCGCGATCCTCACGGAGACACTGTTCATCGACCGGGCGGCAGACGCGGCACTGCTCAAGAACTCCGCGTTCCTGAAGGCCACCGCGATAGGTCACGCCAAGGGGATCGCCCAGTACCTCGGGCTGGGCGGTGGAACCCCCGACCCGACACCGACGTGGCCGACGCTGCGCCAGGGCTCCACCGGCGAGAACGTGCGGACCCTCCAGTACCTGCTGCGTCAGCGCGGTCAGACGGTCGTCGTCGACGGCTCGTTCGGTCCGGCGACCGACACCGCGGTGCGCGCGCTGCAGACCAGCCTCAATCTGACGGTCGACGGCGTCGTCGGCCCCAAGACCTGGGCGGTGACCGTCCTCACCCGTCGCAACGGCGACACCGGAGAGGCCGTCAAGGGAATCCAGCGCTCGCTGTCGTCCAAGCACGGCATCGCCACCACGGTCGACGGAAGTTTCGGGCCTGGCACCGACACGTCCGTACGCACCTTCCAGTCCCGGAAGAAACTGACGGTCGACGGCGTCGTCGGCCCGATCACATGGCAGGCCCTGCTGGGCTGACCCACGTCGAACCCAAGGACGGCCCGCGTCGAACTCGCCTGTTCGCGTGGGCCGTTTCGTGTCCCCATCGATCGGCCGCGGTCGCGCGGCGACCGCTCAACGCGGAAACTCTCGCGATGCTGATACCTTCAATGGTTGCGCACAAAAAAAGAACGCCCACTATGGCGTTCGATTGCACGAATGCTACCAGATGGGATGAGGCGTTGTCAAATCGCGTTAGCGCGACGTCCGACACGGAAATGCGATCGGAACAAGAATATGTGTCCGTGTTGTATCGGCGGCTTGATGACCTGCGAGAACTTCTTCTTGACCGGCTCGCGGCGGCGCGTCGGGACAACGACGGAACCGACCAGCGAATGCTTCAACGCGATATGACGGTGGCCATGTACGGCCGCAGATTGTCTGAAGTGGATTCCGTCGAGTACGGACTGTGCTTCGGTCGACTCGACTTCGACGACGGCGTGACTCGCTATGTCGGCCGGACGGGTCTGCTCGACCCGGATCGCTCCAAGCCACCGCTGCTCGTCGACTGGCGCGCCGACGCAGCGCGGCCGTTCTACCAGGCGACGGCGGCGGCACCGGAGGGCGTGCGTCGTCGTCGGCACATCCACACCAGCGGGCGCACCGTCACGGACGTCAACGACGAGGTGCTCGACCTGTCGGCCCCCCGCTCGGAGTGGCGCGAGGAGGTCACCGGTGAGGCGGCGCTGTTGGCCGCGCTGACGGCCGATCGCACCGGGCGGATGCGAGACATCGTCGAGACCATTCAGTCCGAACAGGACGCGATCATCCGGTCCGGTTTGGATGGTGTGCTGGTCGTGCAGGGCGGGCCGGGGACGGGCAAGACCGCCGTCGCCCTGCATCGCGCCGCGTACCTGCTGTACGAACACCGCGATCGACTCGCCAAGCGCGGTGTCCTGTTGATCGGCCCCTCGCCGACGTTCCTCCGCTACATCGGCGACGTCCTGCCGGGCCTCGCCGAGACCGACGTCCTGCTGCGCACGATCGGTGACCTGTATCCGGGGGAGTCCGCCGACCGTCCGGAGGTCGAGGGGGCCGCCGCGATCAAGGGCGATCTATCCATGGTGGAGGTCATGCGGCGTGCCGTGGCGGACCGGCAACGGGTCCCGGATTCGTCTGTGGACATGGACACCGAGTACGGGCCGCTGCTGTTGACGCCGGAGGAGATCGCGGAGGCGCGCGCCGCCGCCCGATCCACGGATCGCCCCCACAACCGCGCCCGGGCCGTGTTCGTCACCGCCGTGTTGGCGGCACTCGCGGCGCAGGTCGCGCACCGCATCGGCGAGGATCCGCTCGGAGGCGAGAATCTTCTCGGCGAGGCGGACGTGGACGAAGTCGCCGCGGAACTCGCCGTCGAACCCGACGTCCAGGCCGTTCTCGACTGGTTGTGGCCGGTCCTCACCCCGCAGCAACTCGTCGCGGGACTGTTCGGCACCGACGCGCGCATCGCCTCGGCCGCACCGGACCTGACCGCCGCGCAACGCCGTGACCTGCTGCGTCCCGCCCGGTCGGGCTGGAGCGTGTCCGAGATTCCGCTGCTGGACGAGGCCGCCGAGTTGCTCGGCGAGGTCGACGGCTCGGCCGCGAACGATCGCGAGGAGCGCCGTCGCGCCGAACGGGCCGCGTACGCGCAGGGTGTCCTCGACATCGCCGCCGGATCGGCGTCGATCGACGTCGAGGACGAGGACGACCCCGAGATCCTGTTGGTCACCGACATCATGGACGCCGCGATCCTCGGAGAACGCCATGTCGACGCGAGCGGAGCGACGACGGCGGAGCGCGCGGCGGCGGACCGCTTGTGGACGTTCGGGCACATCGTCGTCGACGAGGCCCAGGAACTGTCGCCGATGGCCTGGCGGATGGTGATGCGCCGCAGCGTGACCCGCTCGCTGACCGTCGTCGGAGATCTCGCCCAGACGGGTGCCGCGCACGGCGCCTCGTCGTGGGACGAGGTGCTCGGGGAGTACGTCGCCGACCGCTACCGGTTCCGTGAGTTGACGGTCAGCTATCGGACGCCCGCGTCGATCATGTCGGTTGCCGCAGAGGTGTTGAGCCGCATTGATCCTCGCTTGTCGGTGCCGCGCGCGGTGCGCGATGTGGAGGATGAGCCGTGGCGCGTCCTCGTGTCCGAGTCCGCCTTGGTTCGGGAGCTCGCGTCGTCGATCGACCGGGAGCGCGAACTCATCGGGGACGGCCGCCTCGGTGTGATCGTCCCTCGTGGACGTCAGCTCGCGCTGGCGGGCGCGCTCGGCCTCGACGTCGCCGGTGACCTGACCGAGCCGGTCGTGATCTCCTCGGTCGATCGAGTGAAGGGCTTGGAGTTCGACGCGGTCGTCGTGGTCGACGGGCCCGGCATCGTCGCCGAGTCCCGGCACGGGCTCAACGACCTGTACGTCGCCGTGACACGCGCGACGCGGCGGCTCGGCCGGATCGACGTGACCGGCTGATCGGACGGTGAATCCGGGGCGTCGGTCCGTGGCGGGCCGACGCCCCGGCGGCCTGGGATCGGTAGGCCCCGACTCTCGTTACGGTGTGGCATCGAATCGAGGAGGACCCGATGGCCGACACCGGATTCCGGCTCACCGCCGAGGATCGCGCCGCGCTGGGGGCCATGCGTTCCCGGCGGGGCGGATGGTCGGGCGTCGTCGTGTCGGCGCTCGTGCTCGGCCCGGTGGCGGTGTTGGTGCTCGTTCTCGCGGTGTTCGTCGTGGACGTCGACGCCTTGCCGTGGTGGGTTCTCGTCCTGACGGGTGCGATGGTCGTCCAACTCGTGTGGACGGTTCGCCCGATCCTGGGCGGTTCGGGCGGCGTCGCGTGCGTGCTGGCGGGTGCGGGGCCGACGGTGGTCGTCACCGGCAGGATGGCGGAGACCTGCGGCGACGACCCTTTCGGATGGTCGATGGGGCTCGACGAACCGGTGAACGGGGAAAGGTACGTCTACGTCGGGGACGCGGACCCCGCGTGGCTGCTCACCGAGGGGGCTCGGGTCCGCCTGCGCGTCTTCGGGAAGGGTTCGGTTCACGGCGTCGCCGTCGTCGAGTCGATCATGGACGGTCGGCGTCACTGGAAGGCGGGCGTCACATACGGGCGGGCGCGTTCGTACGTCCGGCCGCCATACGTCGACGCCATCTGAGCGGCGGCGGGGAGGAATCACGATGACGCTCGACGAGAACGATAAGGCCGTGCTGCGGCGGTTCGCCGCCTCCGATCGTCGGCACCGGTGGGCCGCGATCGGGCTGCTGCCGCTTCTACCGTTCCCCTGCTACTGGATGTTCCAAGTCATCCCAGGCAATCTCACACTCGGATTCATCTGCAGCGGCACGGCATTGTTCGCGTCCCTCTATGTCGCGGAGTATTTGCCACTGTGGATTCCGCGGGCCGGTTCCCCCGCGCGGATCCTCGCCGGAGGTCGACCCACCATCCGCCTGACGGGCACCGTCGTCCGCGCCAACGGCGATTCTCCCAACGAGGTGTCCATCATGGTCGACGCTCCCGCTCCTTACGGCGGCTGGACGAACGAGTCGATCGACAGTGGATTTCGCGTCGGCGATAATCTGACCGTCGTCGGCTTCGCCACAGAGCGCACGCCGTTCCGGTACGTGACGCTGTACGAGTCGGAGACCGGCCGTCGATGGTGGAGCCGCGGAGTGCCCGGCGGTGGAACGGCACGCTGGAGGACGCCGGAGGCGTTCGGTTAGATATGGATCTTTGTCGGTCTTGAGCGGCCTCCACGCGGTGGGTGACAAGGGCGGAAGTACACCGGGGTTGATGCGACAACGCCGCCACGTGTCGACGGTGAGCGCGCGGCGGGATGCGGGGCCCACGCACAGGGCCCCGGGTGTCATCCGCTCCTGCGGACCGCGACACGGTGCCGGAGTGTCCTCGAGGTCGCTCCCCGGAGAAGTGGGATCGGTAGCGGTGCGGGGCGCTCGAAGCTGGTGTCATGAGGCTGGGCAAGAAGGACATCGCGACGCTGACGGAATGGGCGAAAGACGAGCGTCAATACCGGATCTTCGGAGTCAGCGCGGCACCGTTCGCGGCCTTCGCCTGGTGGTGGCTGTTCACGGAGTTCGAGCCGTCCGAGAGCATCTGGGGGGCGGTGATCCTCTGCCCCGTGGCGTTGTTCGGGACCATCCTGCTGGGCTCCGCGATCTTCGACCTGTCGCGCGGGCGCTCTTTTCCTCAGCGGATCCTGGACGGCGCCGATCCATCCATCGTGTACTCGGCGGTGGTGCATCGCGGCGACGGCGATTCGCCGTATCCGCTGTCCGTCCGCATCGACATTCCCGGCGACACCCCTCATCGGTTCGTCCTGCTCCACGAGGTGCCCGGCCTCGTCGTCGGGACGCGCTTGAAGGCCATGGGCTGGGGGTCGTCCGACTATCCGTTCCCGGACTGCGTCCTGCTCGAGGAGTCGAACGGGCGTCGCATATGGACCAGGGAACGCCCGGGGCCGACGTCCCGCTACGAGGACGGCACCTGGGGGTGATCCAGGATCGGTAGGGTCGTCGCGTCCGTCGTCGGTACGTTCCGTTTCCGGCGACGCACGGTCTCGACGTGGGAGCCGTCGGCACGCGATGGGGCGGGGCTCGCTTGAGGACCTGTTCCGTGGCGACGTCCCGTTTCAGGGCCGAATGGGTGTCGCATATGGATCGGCGAAGGTGGACCGACACCGAGGGGTGACGGGCGTTCTCTCGGCCGCCTGGGATCGGTAGCGGCACCGAGTATCCGACGGTGAGGGCATGAGACTCGACGACCGAGATGTCGCGGCGCTGACCGAGTGGGCGGCGGCCGAGCGCCGGAATCGGGTCATCGGGGTCTGCCTCGCACCGTTCATGCCGTTCGTCTGGTGGTGGCTGATCGAGGAACTCATCGATTTCGGCGTTTTCGGTCTGGAGTTGCTCCTCGGCCCCGTGGCCCTGTTCGGAAGCATCATCGCGGGCATCGCGATCGTGGACCTGTCCCGTGGCCGCAGCGTGCCCGATCTGGTCTTGGACGGAGTCGAGCCGACCGTACGGTATTCGGCGGTCGTGCACTGCGACGACGGCGACTCGCCGACGCCGCTGTCGGTCCGGGTCGACGTGCCCGGAGACGAGCGGCGTCGATATGTGCATCTCAGGACCGATTCGGGCGTGGGGCTGGGCCAGCGCTTGGCGGCCATGGGGTGGGGGCCAGCCACAGACCTGTTCCGGGACGGAGTGCTCCTCGAACCGGAGAACGGTCGTCGCCTGTGGATCCGTGAACATCTGCTGATCACCGAGCGCCACGAGGTCGACCCCTGTTGACGGCGGACGGTCTCGACCGTCTTCGGCGCGTTCATCGGATCGCCGTCCGTCGACGTCGTCGGTTGGGATCGGTAGCGTCACGGCAGATCCGACGGTGGTGACCATGAGATCGCAGGACGACGACGTCGCGACGTTGACGAAGTGGGCGGCGGAGGATCGACGCCATCTGATCGTCGGCACGTCCATCGCCCCGTTCACGCCGTTCGCCTGGTGGTGGCTGTTCTCCGAGGGGTCCGACGGCATGAACTGGTGCCTGGACATCGTCTGCGGTTTCGTCATCGCCTTCGCGACCTTCTACGGGCTCGTCGGCCTGAGCGAACTGGCGCCCGGCCCCGGTGCGCCGCAACGGATTCTGGACGGCGCCGAGTCGTCCGTCGCGTGCTCGGCGGTCGTGCACTGTGACGACGCCGACCGGCCGTATCCGATCTCGGTGGCGCTCTGCCTGCCGCGAAGCGATGACCGGTATCGATACGTTCATCTGTCTGACTCCACCGGGCTGGTCGCCGGCGAACGCCTGACCGCGTACGGCTGGGGGACCGTCGACAAGCCGTTCAAGAAGGGGATGTTGCTGGTGACGGGGGCCGGCCGTCGCCTGTGGACGCGCGAGGGGCCGGCGGTGTCGGAACGCTACGAGCACGACACGGGCGGCTGACGGTCGACGGCGGACCGTGTCGAGAGTCCTCGTCGGCCCGGTCGATCGGCGTGCCG
>NZ_CBCRZX010000002.1:12032-114494 GCF_965137155.1 Stackebrandtia soli | reverse complement strand
GTTCCCGTCGCGACGGGANCCNCCCACCACTGATGCCTACTTCGGATCGTTCGCCGCCGCGAGTTGCGCCAGCATCGACTGAATCGGTTTACGGATCGCGGGTTTCGTCACGCCGTGGCGGCTGAGGATCGTCGCCGGTTCTCCTTTGTCCTCCAGCAGGGCGAGGAGGATGTGCTCGGTGCCCACATAGTTGTGCCCCATGTTGACCGCCTCCTCGATGGTGCGTTCGAAGACGCGCGTCGCCCGCGCGTCCATCGTCGGGATCGGTGTCGACCGGGGCTCGCCGCCGGGCGGCAGGGCCTCCGTCGCGGCGGCGGCGATGGCGTCGACGTCCGCGTTCAGTGACTCCATCGCGACGATCGCGAGACTCTCCCTCTCCTGGAGGAGACCGACGAGAATGTGCACGTCGGTGGTCTCGGTGTTGCCTCGGTTCCGCGCCGCGATCGCGGCCTTCTCCATGACGATCTTCGCGCGGCCGGTGAATCGGCCGGTCGCCTCGAGGGGGTTCTCCTCCGTGCCCTTCTTGGAGACGAAGCGCTTCTGCGCGGCCTGCTTCGTCACGCCCATGTATTGGCCGATGTCGGTCCACGACGCTCCCGCGCGCCGCGCCTGATCCACGAAGTGTCCGACGAGGGTGTCGGCGTGGTCGGTGAGGCGCTCGGCGACGAGCACCGCCTCGGACAGCCGCTCCAGATCGGAGCCGGACGGATGTTGAGTCTTGACGTAATCGATGAGTTCGTCCAGTCGGACGGGAATCTTCTCGTTCATGCGTCAACCATAGGTTGACGATTTCAAATCGTCAACCCCGAGTTGACGCTCCCGTGTCTTGTCGGTTCGCGATAGGTTCACCGGTGACATGGACGTCTCGACTCTGCTGGCGGTACTCGCCGATCTCGCACCCGCGCCGCGCGCCGCGCCCCTCGACATTCGCAGCGGCACCGCCACCGCCGTGCACTTCCCCGACCTCGACCCCGACACCGTCAAGGACCCCGCCGCCGCGCGCCTCGCCGCCCTCGACGCGCTGCACCGCGACGAGCGCATCATGCGCCAGGGCTGGTACACGATCCGAGGCAACGCCATGGTGGACGGTCGGCGGCGAGTCGTGTTCCTGCCGCTGTACCAACGCCCGGTGCGCATCCAGACGGGCATGCTGTCGCAGCGCATCCGGCCCGCCGGAGACATCGAGACCACCCTCGGTCCGACCGCGCCCGAATCACCCCTGAATCCGATCGACCCCGAGACGCTGCTCGAACTCGCCGTGTCCACCGGGCTTCCCGTCACCGCAGTCACCGACACTCCGCCGACCGACCGCGACGAACTCGTGCTCGTCACCGGCAGCGTCCTGTTCGCCGCCCGACCCGCCCCGATGGGAGTCGCGCCCACCCTACGAGACTGGGGATCGCGGCCCGGCCTCGACGCCACCGCGCTCGCCGCCGTCTACGGTCTCGCCCCGCTCGAACCGGAGAGACCCGAACGTCCCACCGTCCGGATCCTGCCGCTCGACCCCGACCAGACCGCCGCCGCCGACCACGCCCGTCGGCACCCCGTCACCGTCATCTCCGGCGCGCCCGGTTGCGGCAAGAGCCACACACTCGCCGCGATCGCGCAGGACGCCATCGCGGCGGGCGAGTCGGTCCTGATGGTCACGCAGTCCGTCCACGCCGCCGACGTCCTCGCCGACCTGATCAGCCGCCAGCCCGGCCCCGAACCCGTCCTCTTCGGAGACAGCGAACGCCGAGGCGCCGTCCTGACCGAGCTGTCCGGAGGAGCCCCGGCCGGGCACGGCGACGATGCGCTCCGCCAAGCGCGCGCCTCGGCCGACCGCGCCCTCCAACTCGTCGGCCGAGCCGAGTCGGTAGCACGAACGGCACTCGCCGACGAGCATCTCGCCGCCACGGTCCGCGGCTCGGACACCCTGTGGTTCAACGACTTCCCCGGGCTGCTCGACATGGACGTCGACCTGACGGTCGTCGCTCGGCTCCTCGACCGTTCCCTCGCCGACGGCGTCGGGTGGATCAACCGCCTTCGAGCGGCGCACGCCCGCCGCCGTCTGGCCGCCGTCGTCCGAGGGTCCGGCTCCGCCGACGACCTCCGGCACGCGCTGACTCTGGCGGAATCCCACCGCGCCGCCGCCCGTCTCACCGCGACCGGCGGCACCGATCTGCGCGACACCTGGGACATCCTGGCTGAAGCGGACGAGCGCTCCCGCGAGGCGGCCGGTCACGCGCTCGCGATCGAGGCGACGTCCCGTCGTCGTCGAGACCGTGTCGCGCTGCGCGCGATGTCCGGCTTGGCGGCGGCGTTGCGGGCCGGTCGATCGCGGCGCCGCACCGCGCTCGCGGCACTCGATACGACGGCCCTCCTCCGTGCTCTTCCCTTGTGGATCGGCACCGTCACCGACGTCGACGACATCCTCCCCGCCGATCCCGGCATGTTCGACCTGGTGATTCTCGACGAGTCATCTCACATCGACCAGATCCGCGCGGCGCCCGCCCTGGCGCGCGGCCGTCGCGTCGTCGTCGCGGGTGACCCCCGGCAGCTCCGGTTCGTGTCCTTCGTCGGCGACGCGGCGGTCGCCGACGTCCTCAACGAACACGCCGTGACCGAACACGCCGACCTGCTCGACGTGCGCCGCCGTTCGCTGTACGACGTCGCGTGTGGAGCGAGCCCGGCGATACGCCTGGGCGAGCACTATCGCGGCGTGCCGCACCTCATCGGCTTCTCGTCCCGCAGCTTCTACAACGGACAGGTCGCGCCGGTGACAACCCACCCGAGGAACGACCGCCATGACGCCATCGACGTGCATCGCGTCGTCGACGCGACCGTCACCGACGGCGTCAACACCGCTGAGCTGGAGCGGATGCTCGCCCTCACCGAGTCCCTGATTGACGCGGGGGAGTCGGACATCGCGCTCATCACGCCGTTCCGGGCGCAGGCGGACGCGATCGAGGCCGCGCTCCTTCAGACGTACACCGCCGACCTCATCGCCCGCGTCGGCCTGCGGACCGGCACCGTCCACGCGTTCCAGGGCAGCGAGGCCGCCACCGTCATCGCCGGCCTCGGCGTCCTCGACACGGACGCCGTGGGCCGCCGCCGCTTCGTCTCGGACCCGCACCTGTTCAACGTCATGATCACCCGAGCCCGCCGACGACTCCACGTCGTGACGTCGCTGCTCGATCCCGGTGGTCTCATCGGCGACTTCCTTCGATACGCCGACCACCCGCCCGAGGCGCCGCCACCCGGGACCGTCGACGCGTGGGTCGCCTCCGTCTCCGAGGAACTTCGCAGGGCCGACGTGCCGGTCCGTGTCGGATACCCCGTCGGCTCCTGGCGCCTCGACCTCTGCGTGGGCGACGGCGACGCCGCGATCGGCGTCACCTGCGGCGTACACCCCGACGGAGTGACGGAACACCTTGCGCGGCAACGAGTCCTACGCCGCGCGGGCTGGCACCTCGTCGACGCCTTCGCCAGCCGATACGGCGCCAACCCGGTGCCCGCGGCCCTCGCGATCCTGTCCGCGCTCCGCAGCCGGTCCACGTGACCGCCAAGCAGCCATGAGACAGGATTGACGTCTCGGTACAGAGAGGGAAGCGCACGTGGACGCCGACACCGACCCGAACGATCCGTCGCGACCTCCCGTGGGGTCCGTGCGCGAGGTGGCGTTCCTGTTCCTCCGCCTCGGGACGATCGCGTTCGGCGGGCCGGCCGCCCACACGGCACTGATGCACCAGGAGGTCGTGCGCGGTCGTGGGTGGGTGTCCGAGCAGCGCTTCGTGGACCTCATGGGGGCGACGAACCTCATCCCCGGCCCCAACTCCACCGAACTGGCGATTCACCTCGGGTTCGATCGTGCCCGCTGGCGCGGCCTGCTCGCGGCCGGGGTGTGCTTCATCGTGCCCGCGGCGGTCCTCGTGACGGCCCTGGCCTGGATATACGTCTCCTATGGACAGACTCCGGCCGTGTCGGGCGTCCTGTACGGCATCGTCCCGGCCGTCATCGCGATCATCGCGCACGCCCTGTTCTCCCTGCTGCGAACCACCATCGGCAGCGTGTGGCTCGCGGTCCTCGCGGTGTCGGCGCTCGCCGCCTACGTCGTCGGGGTCAACGAACTCCTGATCATGGCCGCCGGTGCCGTCATCGCGGCGCTCGCGCACCTGGTGCGGCACCGTCCTCGGGGCACGGGCGCGCACGGGCTCGTATTGGTGCCGGTGCTGGCTTTGGGAGAACCGTCCGGCGCGCAGTTGACGCAACTGTTCTTCACGATGTTGAAGATCGGTTCCGTGTTGTACGGCAGCGGGTACGTGCTGCTCGCCTTCCTTCAGGGCGATTTCGTCGACCGGCTCGGGTGGATCACCGAGCAGCAGCTGGTCGACGCCGTGTCCGTCGGTCAGGTGACTCCGGGGCCGGTCTTCACGACCGCGACCTTCGTCGGTTACGTCGTCGCGGGGCTTCCGGGCGCCTTCGTCGCGACGGTGGCGATCTTCGCGCCGTCGTTCGTGTTCGTCGGGTTGTTGACCAGGCTGGTCGATTGGCTCCGGTCTCGGGAGTGGACGTCGGCGGTCCTGGACGCCGTCAACGCGACCGCGTTGGCGCTCATGGCGGGCGTCAGTGCTCAGCTGGGCGCCGCCGCGATCGTCGACCCGTTGACGGCCGGGATCGCGATCGTCACCCTGGTGTTGTTGTGGCGCACCAGGTTGAACAGTGCCTGGTACATCGCGGCGGGCGCCCTCATCGGTGTGGCGTACACCCTGCTCGGCTGATCGATCCACCGTCACGACACGTCGAAGGTCCATTTCGGCTTCCGGCGTTGACTCGACCGATTCGGCCCCGCCGTCCGGTGCCGGAAGCCGGGTCGTGCGGTGCGGTCATACCGCGATCGTCGTTGCGACGACGGCACGCGGGTCGGCGGCGCCGTGGGCCGTCCCGTCCGCGTCGACGTCGATCAGCTGGGCATGCCCGAACGGGACGGGGACGCGCGTGACCCGGTGGCCACGTGCGGCGAGGTCGTCCCAACCGTACGGTGCGTCGCTCTCCAGTTCGACGGGCGCCGCCTGGTCGGACCATGTGTCGAAGCCGTTGGTGTTGCCGATTCGCCACCGTGGGGCGGAGACGACCTCGGTGGCTGATTGATCATTGTGGAGCAGTCTGGTCAGGAGCTGCGTCATGATCTGCGGTTGCGTGTCTCCGCCCATCGTCCCCGCGACAGTCCTGAGTGTTCCGTCCGGGCGCGTGACGATCATGGGCATGAGCGTGTGCGGCGGTCGGCGGCGCGGTCCGAACTCGGCCGGGTGACCCGGTTCGAGCGAGAAGCCCAACCCCCGGTTGTGCAGGCCGATGCCGGTCGCGGGTTCGAAGATTCCGCTGCCGAAACCGGCCGCGTTCGACTGGATCAGCGACACCCCGGTGCCGGAACCGTCGACGACGCACAGGTAGGTCGTGCCGCCCGGGGCGACCGTGTCCGTCAGGTCCGCCCGTCCGTTCGGGTCGAAGCGTGCCGCGCGCTTGTCGACCTCGGCGTCGGTGAGCAGTGCCGCGACGTCCGCGCCCTCGTGGAGTAGCTTCGGCCGATCGACGCCGGCCAGCCGTGACGCCTCTATCAGGGTGTGCGCCCACTCGGCCCCGTCGAGGTCGGAGACGCCGATCCGATCCGCGATGCCCAGCGCCAGGGCGGCGACGTAGCCCTGGGTGTTCGCCGGTGTCGTCCAGACCGTGTGCCCGAAGGCGTCCCGCCGCACCGGTTCGACCCAGTCCGCGTTGATCTCGTCCAGATCGGATTCTCTGAAGAGGCCACCGCCGAGGCCGAGTAGCCCGGCACCGAAGGCGCCCCGGTACAGGCCCGCGCGTCCGTTCTCGCCGATCGCCCGCAGGGTCGCGGCGATGCCCGGTCTCCGGACGGGTCGCCCGGCGGCGGCGTCATCCAGATCGGACGTCCCGGGGCGGCCGGTCACACGGGCGGCTCCCAAGACGAGCAGCGGCGACGGTGTGAAACCGTCGGTGGCGTGTCGGATCGCGTCGCCGAACAGTTCGGCGAGTGGCAGCGTCCCGCCGCGACGGTGCAGCGCGATCCACCCGTCGACGCAACCCGGCACGGTGACCGCCGCGAGCTCGGACAACGGCATCGTCCGGTGTCCGTTGGCGCGCAAGGCATCGGGGTCGGCTCCCGAACCGGACCGGCCGGACGCGTTCAGCGCGATCGGCGCCTCCCCCGGCTTCGAGACCAACGCGAACAGGTCCCCACCCAGCCCGCACAGGTGCGGCGCGGTCACGGACAGGACCGCGTTGGCGGCGATCGCGGCGTCCACGGCCGTGCCGCCGCGGCGCAGTACGGCGGCGCCCGCCTCGGACGCCAGGGGATCGACGGTCGCGACGATCCCGTCCCGACCGCTGGCGAAGTGATTGACCCGAGTCGATGGCATGGCGGGGACACTACTCGTTTTCCCCGGTCGTTCGGCGGAGGATTCCGCGCCGTCGGGTCCGACCGCGAGCCGCAGAGATCCCCGCTTTCGCGAAGTGGACGGTGGTCAGTTCAGGGTCGACAACCAGCGCCGCAGCTCGGAACGCTCGTCGATGGTCCAGTTCGGATCGTCGACGCGGCGGCGGATCGCGGTGGCGAGCATCGCCGTCGGATGGTGCGCGATCTCACCCAGGTAGTCGTCGAGAAGCCGCTTCCGCAACGCCGCGAACGCCGCCGGGTCGACCCCGGGCAGCTCGACGGTGGCCGCTCGCAGCAGCACCGAGGTGTCGGCGACGTCCAGGCGAGGATCGCCCGCCATGGCGTTGCCCCAGTCGATGACGACCGGACCGTCGTGGGTCAGGACGACGTTGCCGGGGTGAAAGTCCAGGTGGAGGACGCGACCCGCGTCGTCGTGGCGGGGCAGCCAGGTGGGCGCCCGGACCGCGTGAAGTCGATTGTGGAGCTCGGCGAGCGTCTCGCCGTGCCGGTACACCGCCTCCGGTGTGGACAGCGCGTCCTCGAGCATGGTAGGCCCAGCGAGTCTCTCCATCACCAGGTCCGAACCGGTCGCATCGAACACCCTCGGCACCGGATAACCATGGCCGCCAAGGTATGTCATGAGGCGAGCCTCGGGCTCGGCATCCTCACCGTCGCGGTACCGGCGCAGGACGCGGGCATGGTCGAGCAGGTAGACGTCGGCCGTTCGGCCGCGGGCGAGGAGTCTCATCGTCGTTTGAGGTTCAGTTTCATCGAGGGGTCGCTGGTTCGGACGAAACCGAGCGAGGTGTACAGCGGTTCCGCTTCGACCGAGGCGCGCAGTTCGACGCTGAACACGCCTTCGCCGACGAACCAGTCGAGCAGCGCGACCATACACGCACGGGCGTGTCCGCGGCGCCGGTGGTCGAGATCGGTGCTGACATTGAAGACATAGCCCGACTTCCCCGACGGGTTCGCCGGAGACGGCAGCTTCCTGAGGATCGAACCGGTCGCGCACGCCGCCAACCCCGGCTCACCGTCGACCACGAACGCCGCGATCAACGCGGGACGGCGAGGAAGTTCCGCCACGAGCATGCCCGCCGCGGCATCCCGCCACAGGACGTCCTCGATGTCCGGGGAACCCATGGAGTCGTGCATGAGCGCGCGCAATCGGACGAGTTCGGGCACGTCGTCGACGGTGGCGCGGCGAGTTGGGCACATGGCTTCACTGTAGTTCGGCGGTCATGGCGGACCGGTCGCCTGGTGGTTCGGAGACAATTCACGAACCTTTCGCGGAAAAGTCCGCTATGGGCTAGAAATCTCCAATGTTAAATATGTAACGTCATGATCGTCTTAAGCACCTTCGAAGGAGATGTCATGACCGGCACATTCATCTCATCGACTCGTCGCCTCCTCGTCGTCGCCCTCGCGGCGTGCGCCCTGGTGATCGCGTCGTTGTCGGTGGCGGACCCCGCACACGCCACCGCCCCCAACATCCCGAGCAAGGCCACGGCGCTCGCCGAACTCGCGGCGCTCACCGTCACACCCGAAGGCTCGTCCTCCGGTTACGACCGTGCCAAGTTCCCGCACTGGCAGACCGTCTCCGGCTCCTGCAACGCCAGAGAGATGGTGCTGCAACGAGACGGCATCGACGTGAGCGTCGGTTCCGACTGCCAGCCCACGGCGGGCCGTTGGTACAGCCCCTACGACGGCGTGACCCTGTACTCGTCGTCCGACGTGGACATCGACCACGTCGTTCCGCTCGCCGAGGCGTGGCGCTCCGGAGCCTCCGGTTGGACGCAGGCCAAGCGTGAGGCCTTCGCCAACGACCTGTCGTACCCGCAGCTGCGGGCGTCCAGCGCCAGCTCCAACCGCTCCAAAAGCGACTCGGATCCGACCGAGTGGAAGCCGATGTCGTCGTACCAGTGCACCTACGCCAAGATGTGGGTCCGCTCGAAGTACCACTGGGGCCTTACCTTGCAGTCCGCCGAGAAGTCGGCGCTGCAGACCATGCTCAACACCTGCTGACGTGTTCACATCCGGCCCTCGACGCGTACCGTGTCGGGGGCCGTTTCCCGTTCCCGATCCCTGCCTGTTCGAGACCGTGTGCCGTTCTCGACCATCCGGATCTGTCCAGAGTGGCTTGACTCGGTGTCTCGTGGGCTCGATCGGCGCCATCCCCCAGATCGTCGATCATGGGGGCCACCATCCTCCTCCCCTATGGTGAACGTAGCCCCTGAGTGCTGAAGCCACGCTAAAGGCGCCTGAAGCCAACCTGAAACGACTGGTCAAGGGCCGCGCATCGCATCGAAGATCATCGCTTCGCCGTGGTCGCGACGGGCCCGTCCCGCGCTCGCGTCGTGTCGCCGGGTGGAAACCTCGAGCCGTTGTCGCCACCAACGGCGGCGCGGGCATGACGACCCGCGAGCGCTCACCCCCTACAGTGAACGGATGCCTCACAGCGCCTACCTCACCGCGCTCGACGGCGGCAGCGGCAAGTCGCTCATCGCCTTCGGCTTGACGGAACTGCTGAGCCGGACCGTCGGCTCCGTCTCCGTCTTCCGCCCGGTCGTCCGAGCCGACTCCCCGGATCCGCTCGTCGCTCTGCTGCGGCACCGTTTCCGTCTGACGGCCGACGCCGCCGACTGCGTGGGCGTCACCTACGACGACGTCCACCACGACCCGGACGCCGCGATGAGTCGCATCGTCGAGCGGTACCACGCCCTCGCGGTGACCGCGCGCGCCGTCATCATCGTCGGCACCGACTACACCGACGTCGGGTCCCCGATGGAGTACGAGTTCAACATGCGCGTCGCGGTCAACCTCGGCGCGCCGCTCGTCCTGATCATGACCGGCGACGGACGGACCCCGGCCGAGTTGTCCCAGGCCGCCCGCCTCGCCCGCGCCCAAGCCCGGGCCGCTCACGCCAGCGTCTCCGCGATCATCGTCAACCGCGCCGACCCCGACGCCGTCGACGCGATACGGCGTGATCTGCCCGACGCCGACGTCATCCCGCGCTCGCCGAAGCTGCTCGCGCCCACCGTCGGCGAATACGCCGCCGCCTGCGACGCGACCATCCTCTTCGGAGATCCGGCGACGGCCGCCCGCCAGGCGAGCGGTCTGCTCGTCGCCGCGATGACGCTCCCGAACATGCTCACCCACTTGACGCCCGGCGCGCTCGTCATCACCCCTGGCGATCGCTCCGACCTGCTCCTGGGTCTACTCGCCGCGCACACCGCCGGCAGCCCCGCCATCGCGGGCATCGTCCTCACGGGCGGTCTCGCTGTGCCGACGGCCGTTCGCGACGTCATCGCCGGTTTCGCGTCACCGCTGGCCGTCTACGCCGCCGACGGAGACACCTTCGACACCGCGACGCGCCTCGCCGCCGTGCGGGGGAAGCTCTCGGCCGATTCCGACGCGACCCTCGCGACGGCGTCGACCCTGTTCGCCGACAATGTGGACACCGATCGGCTGTCGCGCCGGTTCCACGTCGGCCGTTCGCCCGCCGTCACGCCGTTGATGTTCGAATTCGACCTGATGGAACGCGCCCGCGGTCATCAACGCCACATCGTGCTTCCCGAAGGCACCGAGCCGCGCATTCTCCGCGCCGCCGAGATTGTGACCCGACGACGGGTCGCGCGGGTGACACTGCTGGGCGACGTCACCGAGGTGAACGCCGCCGCGGATCGCCTCGGCATCGATATCGAGGACGTGTCCATTGTCGATCCCCGCGACGTCGAGCTGCGCTCCCGCTTCGCGCGCGAGTACTCCAGTCTGCGCGCCCACCGGGGCATCACCGAGGCCATGGCCTTCGACACCGTCGTCGACGTCTCCTACTTCGGCACCATGATGGTCCATTGCGGACTCGTGGACGGCATGGTCTCCGGCGCCGCCCATACGACAGCCCACACCATTCGCCCCGCGTTCGAGATCATCAAGGCCGCTCCCGGCGTCGAGGTCGTGTCCAGCGTCTTCTTCATGTGCCTGCCCGAGCGGGTCCTCGTGTACGGCGACTGCGCCGTCATCCCCGAGCCCGACGTCACCCAGCTCGCCGACATCGCCATCTCCGCCGCCGACTCCGCCGCGACCTTCGGCGTCGAACCGAAGGTCGCGATGCTGTCGTACTCCACCGGCGACTCCGGCACAGGATCCGATGTGGAGCGCGTGCGCGAGGCGGCCGCCCTGGCGTCCTCGAGGCGGCCCGACCTCGCCATCGAGGGGCCGATCCAGTACGACGCCGCCGTCGACGCCGAAGTCGCCGCCGCGAAGCTCCCCAGCAGCGCCGTCGCCGGCCAAGCGACCGTGTTCGTCGTTCCCGACCTGAACACCGGCAACAACCTGTACAAGGCGGTTCAGCGCTCGGCCGGGGCCGTCGCGATCGGTCCGATGCTGCAAGGGCTCCGGCGTCCCGTCAACGACCTCTCTCGCGGTGCGACCGTGCCCGACATCGTCAACACGATCGCGCTGACCGCCGTTCAGGCGTATGAGTCCGCCAAGACCGTCACGGAGGCCCAATGAGCACCGTCCTCGTCGTCAACTCCGGTTCGTCCTCGCTGAAGTACCAGCTCGTGGCGCTGCCGTCGGGCGAAGCGATCGCCTCCGGCCTGATAGAACGCATCGGTGAGGAGGTCGGCAACGCGCGCCACACCGACGCCGACGGGACCCGCGAGACGGAGACGACGATCCCCGACCACGACACCGCCATGCGACTCGTGCTCGCCGTCCTGCCTCCGTCGCCGCCCGACGCGATCGGCCACCGCGTCGTCCACGGCGGAGACCGATTCAGCGAACCGACGCTCATCACCGACGAGGTGTGCGCCGTCGTCCAGGAACTGTCCACACTCGCGCCACTGCACAATCCCGCGAACCTCGCCGGGATCCAGGCCTCCCGCGCCGCGTTCGGCGACGTTCCGCAGGTCGCCGTCTTCGACACCGCGTTCCACACGACGATCCCCGAACACGCCTGGCGCTACGCCGTGCCCCCCGAGTGGGTCACCGACTACGGCGTCCGACGCTACGGTTTCCACGGCACCTCGCATCGCTACGTCGGCGGCGCGACGGCACGGCTTCTCGGCCGTGATCCGTCCGATTGCGACATCATCGTCCTGCACCTGGGGAACGGGGCGTCCGTGTCGGCGATCCACGGGGGAGTGTGCGTCGAGACGTCCATGGGGATGACGCCCCTGGAAGGGCTCGTCATGGGTACCCGCAGCGGCGACATAGACCCGGCCGTCATCGCGCACCTCGCACGCCACGGCATGTCCATCGGCGACATCGACGACGCCCTCAACACCCGAAGCGGACTACTCGGTCTGTGCGGCGAGAACGACATGCGCCGCGTCCACGAACTCGCGGAATCCGGGGACGCCGCCGCGCGCACCGCGCTCGACGTCTACTGTCACCGCATCCGCAAGTACGTCGGCGCGTACCTGGCCGTGCTCGGTGGAGCCGACGCGATCGTGTTCACCGCCGGCGTCGGGGAGAACAACCCCGACATCCGCGCTCGCGGCCTGAGCGGTCTGGAACGCCTCGGCATCCGCCTCGATCCGGCGCGCAACGCCTTCAACGAAGCGATCATCTCTGACGACGACTCCCCCGTGACGGTGTGCGTCGTCCCGACCGACGAAGAACACGCCATCGCGGAACAGACGTGGGAGCTCGTCGAAGGGCTCGCGCGTTGACATCGACGATCCTCAACGGCGCGACTTCCGTTGACAGGGCCCCATCTGAGGGTCATGGCGGATGTTTGGTGATCGGGTCCGATCCGCGAGCCCCGTTCTGCGCGAATTGACTCGTTCCTGGACCATCTCTGTCGAACCCGTCGCGTGCGTCGCGCCGGGTCCTCGAACCTCGTCGATGGGCGATGCGTCGGAAGGGTGAAGCTCGCATACCGCGGTTCGCGGTGAAGACGGGCCGGTCCCCGGCGTCGCGGGGAGTGGGGCCGGTCGCGGTGAAGGTGGACCGCAGCGGTTCGCGGTCGTCACGCGTCTAGGCTGTCGGCGTGTCTCGTGCCCCCGGTCCCGGAACCCCCGTCGTGAGCGGTCCCTTGGCGTATCTGTGGTGGCTCACCAGCTCCCAGTGGCCGCGAGTGCTCCTGGGCGCCTTCTGGGGAACCGTCTACATGGTCAGCTTGATGGTTCCGCCGTATCTCATGTCGCGTGCGATCGACGACGGCCTCGTCGCCCGCGATCTGCCCGTCCTGGTCGGATGGTCGGCGACGCTGTTCGCGATGGGGCTGTTTACGTCCTACTGCGGGATCATGCGGCACCGCACCATGACGAAGGTCCGCATGGACGCCTCGTTCCGCACGATCAG
The DNA here is from genome assembly GCF_965137155.1 of Stackebrandtia soli. Classification (NCBI taxonomy): domain Bacteria; kingdom Bacillati; phylum Actinomycetota; class Actinomycetes; order Glycomycetales; family Glycomycetaceae; genus Stackebrandtia; species Stackebrandtia soli. The sequence goes on along the minus strand of NZ_CBCRZX010000002.1, from coordinate 101,749 downwards.
GGTCGTCGTCCGGCATTGCGCCGCGCTCGGCAACACCTTGCGCGGCAAGGTGACCAGCGGCGAGGTCGTCACCGTCGGCGCGACCGACGTCACCCAGATCGCGCAGGCCCTCACCGTCACGGGGCCCGGCGTCGGGGCCGCCATCGCCTACATCGTCCTCGCGGTCATCCTGTTCCAGGTGTCGTGGTTGCTCGCGGTCATCGTCGGGGTGGGCGTGCCCGCGTTGGCGGTCCTGATGCTTCCGTTGTTGCGGCGACTCGGCGACGCCGAGGCGGTGTACCGGGAGCGCCAGGGCTCGCTCACCGGCTTGTCGGGTGACATCGTGTCGGGATTGCGTGTCCTGGCGGGGACGGGCGGCGGTGCCATCTTCGCGCGTCGGTACCACGCCGGGTCGGCTTCGCTTCGCGCCGAGGGATACCGGGTCGGAGTCGTATCGAGTTGGATCCACGCGCTCGGGACGGGCGTGCCGGCCCTGTATCTGGCCGGGGTCGTGTGGTTGACGGCGCGCATGGCCGCGACGGGGCAGATCAGCGTCGGCGATCTCGTGTCCGTCTACGGCTATATCGCGGCGTTGACGATTCCCGTGGCGTTCTTTCTCGAAGCCGGTTACGACATCACTCGCGCGATCGTCGCCGGGCGCCGTGTCATCGCGGTCCTGTCGCTGCCGCAGGCCCTCACCGACGACGGGACGACGGAGCCCGAACCCGAGACGGACCTCCACGATCCCGCCAGTGGGGTGACCGTCCGACATGGAGAGTTGACGGTGCTCGCGGCCGATCGCGACAGCGATGTCGACGCGCTCATGGACCGGCTCGGTCGCCTAACCGACTCCGATGCCACCTGGGGATCGGTTCCGCTGCAGGACATCCCGTTGTCGACGGTCCGCGCGTCCATCCTGGTCGCCGACAACGACGGGCACATCTTTCCAGGGACGATCGGCGACGCCCTCGCCGCTCCGGGCCGTGAGGCCGCCCCTGACGCGCAGCGCACCGCGTTCGATCGCGAGCGGATCACCGCCGCGTTGGAGACCGCCGTCGCCACCGACATCGTCGACGCACTTCCGCTCGGACTCGACTCGCCGCTGCCCGACCGCGCCACGACCCTCTCCGGTGGTCAGCGGCAGCGCCTGCGATTGGCTCGCGCGCTGCTCGTCGACGCGGAGATGTTGCTGCTCAACGACCCCACCTCCGCCGTGGACGCGCGCACCGAGGCCGACATCGCCGCCCGGCTGAGACTCCATCGGGCCGGACGAACCACCCTCGTCGTATCGACGTCTCCACTATGGCTCGATCGGGCGGATCGGGTGGCGTACCTCCGCGCCGATCGGCTCGCCGCGACCGGCGTCCACCGCGACCTGCTCGTCGACGACCGCGACTACCGCGCGCTCGTCACCCGCGACATCGACCCCGATCCCGCGCCCGAACCGAAACCCGACGCGGAGCCTCCCGTGTCTGGGGAGGGGAGTGACCGATGACCGACACCGGACGTCTGCCCGTCGCCTCGCCGGCCGCCGTGCGCGCCGCGACCCGGGAACTGCTCTCCCATGAGCGGGGATCGGTCGCGGGCGTCGTCGTCACGCACTGCGCCGCCGCCCTCGTCGGCCTCGTCGCTCCGTGGCTGCTCGGCCGGATCGTCGACAACGTGACCGGCGGCGGCTCCGTGTCCACCGTGGATCTGCTTGCGGCGGCCATCGTCGGTGCCGTCTTCGCGCAGATCCTGCTCGTGCGCCACGCGAGACTCCTGGCCGCCAGGCTCGGTGAACGCGTGCTCGCGCGCCTGCGTGAGCGCTTCGTCGACCGATCTCTGCTGATTCCCCTGCCGATCGTGGAACGCGCCGGGGTGGGCGACCTGATGACCCGCGCGTCGGTCGACGTCGGAGCGGTCGGATCGTCGGTGCGCGGCGCGGTTCCGGAGATGGCCCTGGCGGGTGTCCAGGTCGTCTTCATCATCGCGGCGGTGTTCATCGTGGACCCGCTGCTCGGTGTCGTCGCGTTCACGGGTGTGCCGATCCTGGTGCTCGCGACGCGCTGGTACCTACGTCGCGCCCGCACCGCCTACATCGAGGAGGGTGCCTCGATCAGCGAGGTGTCGGAGTCGATGGCCGCGACGGTGACCGGCGCGCGAACCGTTGAGACGCTGAGACTCCGAGCCCAGCGTGTCCACGACAGCGAGACCCACATCGATCGTTCGTTCGCGGCGCGGATGGCGACGCTTCGGCTGCGTACGGTCTTCTTCCCGGCCGTCGACGTCGCCCACGCGGTCCCGACGGCGGTCGTGTTGCTCGTCGGCGGCCTCCTGTACTTCGATCGACAGGTCACGCTCGGCGCGGTCGTGTCGGCCGCCCTGTACCTGTGGCAGCTCGTCGACCCGCTCGAAGCGGTGTTCACGTGGGTCGAGCAACTGCAACGCGGAGCCGCCTCCCTGGCGCGAGTCGAGGGAATCGGCGGCGTCATCGGACGGCCCACGCCCACCGAGACCGGCCCGGAGCCGTCCGATGACCGCTTGGAGCTGCGCGGAGCGCGTTTCCGCTACGACCCGGGCGGTCCGGAAGTGTTGCGCGGCATCGATCTGACGGTTCGGCCGGGTGAGCGGCTCGCGATCGTCGGTCCGTCCGGGGCCGGGAAGAGCACGATCGCGCGTCTCCTCGCCGGGATCGACCCGCCGACCGACGGCGCCGTCCTTCTCGGCGGCGTCTCCGTCACTGATGTCGACGCGAACCGCTTGCGGCGGCTCGTCGTCCTACTGACCCAGGAGCATCACGTCTTCGCCGCGCCGCTGCGCGACAATCTGCGGCTCGCCGAGCCCGACGCCGACGACGCGAGCCTATGGTCCGTTTTGGACACGGTGAGCGCGGAGTGGGCGCACGACCTTCCCGACGGGCTCGACACCGTGCTCGGCGGTAACGGCGTGAGCCTGCCCGACGCCGCCGAACAGCAGCTCGCGCTCGCGCGGGTGATCCTCGCGGACCCGCGTGTGCTCGTCCTGGACGAGGCGACGGCGAGGCTCGATCCGTCGACGGCGCGCGGGACGGAGCGCGCGCTGGCGCGGGTGTTGGCCGGGCGCACGGTCGTGTCGATCGCGCACCGCCTGCACACCGCGCGCGACGCCGATCGGATCGCGGTCGTCGAGGACGGTCGGATCACCGAGCTCGGTTCCCACGACGAGTTGTTGACGGCCGGCGGCGCGTATGCCGCCCTGTGGCGGTCGTGGCACGGCTGAGTCGACACCGGTCGAGCCCGACCTCCGTCTCGGCGGCGTTGTGGGTCGTTTGTGGCTTCGGGAGCCGGTTCGATTCGCGCTCAATCGTTCCAGTCGTCGCCGCGGGCGCCGGGTCGGGGAGTGTCGACCAGTCGTCCGATGAGGCGCGCGGTCTCGGCGACTATGAGCTTCCGCCACGTCGCGAACTCCTCGCGTCGGTAGGCGGCCGCGAAGGACGCCTCGATCTTGTCGCCGGTGATCCCCGCGATCGTGCAGGCCATGGTCGGGTCGCCGTGCGCGTCGAGCTCGTCGACGTACACGCGTACCGTGTCCGGCGCCGCCGAAGTCGTAACAGTGCACAGTAGACCGAACGTCGTGAACGTTCCCAGCGTCCGTTCGCCTTCCACCCGGTTCGCGCCCCCATCTCCATCGCCCTACGGCGTAGCTACGGGGCCACTGTATGCCGAGGCGTGGGAGTCCGCGCGCGCCGCACACGAGGGTGCGAGACAACCGGGCGCGAATTCACCCAGGCGTGCGACGGCGACGGGCCGCCGTCATGGCGTCCGCCGAACCCACGCTCCGCAGACGGGGCGTGGAGCCCGCCGACGCGTCGCTCGCCGGGTGGGCGTTGAGGTCCTCCGATGGGAGTGCCATGCCACTCATCCGGGGTTCTGGACGTCCCTGACGCTACGACCTTCTCCTGCCCCGACCGGACCACACTCACCCGCCTGGACGACCTCGGCCCGGCAGTCACCGCTCGGCTGCTGGAGCCCGATCGCGCCGTGTTCGCGGCGCACTCGACGTTGAACTGATCCGAGCACGGGGCCGGTGTGGGAGGTCGAACCTCCGTGTCCCGGACCAGCCAACGGCGCGACCCAGGCCGTGCCGCGAGGTTTCGCACGTCCACCAGATGGTGGAGGTGCGAATCAACCCGGGCTCAGACGCGACGGTCGATGTGACGGGGTGCGATGCGCCATAACTTCGCAGTATGACCGCATTGGAAGTACGAAATCTGCACAAGCGTTACGGGGAGCACGTCGCCGTCGACGACGTCTCCTTCATCGTTGACGAGGGGGAGATCTTCGGCATCATCGGGCCCAACGGCGCCGGCAAGACGACAACCGTCGAGAGCATCGCCGGTTTGCGAAGGCTCGACTCGGGATCGATCTCCGTGCTGGGACTCGACCCGATCAAGGACCGGGCGGAGGTTCGTGAGCGACTCGGCGTTCAACTTCAGGAGAGCAGTTTCCCGGACGCGATCAAAGTCGCCGAGGCCCTCGAGCTCTACAGCTCCTTCTACCGGAACCCCGCCGACTGGCGTGAGCTCATTGAACTCCTTGGCCTCACCGAGAAGCGCAACACGCAGTACAAGGCTCTCTCGGGCGGACAGAAGCAGCGGCTGTCGATCGCGCTCGCCCTGGTCGGCAATCCGAAGGTCGCGATCCTCGACGAGCTCACGACGGGTCTTGACCCGCAGGCGAGGCGCGAGACCTGGAGTCTCATTGAGCGGGTTCGTGACACGGGCGTCACGATCCTCATTGTCACGCACTTCATGGATGAAGCGGAGCGCCTCAGCGACCGGATCGCCGTCATCGCTGGTGGCCGGGTTGCCGCGGTGGATACGCCCGCAGGGTTGATCGCGCAGTCGAGCGTGACGCAGCAGGTCCGGTTCCGCGTGAGCCAACGGCTGGACAAGGGCGTCCTGACCGCGCTTCCCGACGTCACCGATGTCGAGATCGTCGAGGGCCGCTGGCTGGTCACCGGCAGGGGGCAGCTTCTGAGCAGCGTCGCAGGGGCTCTCGCCCGGGCGCAGGTCGTGGCGGAGGATCTCCGCGTCGACCAGGTCAACCTCGACGACGCGTTCGTGGCTTTCACCGGACGCGCCCCGGAATCCTCGGAAGCCTTCGAGAGGAAGGTCGGCTGATGCGCGCTCTCCTGAAGATGGTCAAGATCGAGACGAAGCTCTTCCTTCGGGACGCTGCCACCGTCGGCTTCGGTGTGTTGTTCCCGACGGGACTCCTGCTTGGGCTGGGTGCCATCCCGGCGCTCAGAGAGTCCTCGCCGGAAACCGGCGGGCTCCGGTCCATCGACATCTGGGCGCCGACCGCTCTGGTGTTCGGGATGGTGATGATCGCCGTGCAGCACATCCCGGCGGTGATCGCCACGTATCGTGAGCGCGGCATCCTGCGCAGGCTGTCGACCACCCCTGCTCATCCGCGGAATATCCTGCTCGCGCAGATGATCGTCGCGTTCGCCTCCGTGGTCGTCTCCGCGGCGCTCATGATCTTCCTCGCGTGGGCGGTGCTGGACATCGCGCCGCCCGAGCGTCCCCTGGAGTTCGTCGTCGCCTGCATCGTCGGCTACGCGGCACTGCTCGGGCTCGGCATGATCTCCGCGGCCGTGGCCCGCACGGGCAGTGCCGCGAACCAGGTCGGTACCTTCCTGTTCGTCGCGCTGATGTTCTTCGGCGGGGCCTTCCTTCCTCGGGTCACCATGCCCGACGTGCTGCGCGAGGTCGGCGAGTTCATACCGCCAGGGCTGCAGGCTCTCACCGCGGCGTGGTCGGCCGAAGCGGGCGAGATCACCGCCACCGCAGGTGGGCAGTCCTTCTGGCTGCAGATTGCCATAATGGCGGGCATCGCGGTGACCACGAGCGCGCTCGCCGCAAAGCTCTTCCGCTGGGAGTAGACGTTGATAGTGCGGGACGCCGGGGCCGGTGAGCGTCCGGGTATCGGGACGCGGGAATCCGCCATCGCGGAAGAGGCGGAGATCGCGAATCGCTCCCGGTTGGCCTGGAAAGAGGAACAGCTACGGGTCTGGGACCTTCTGCAGTTGATCACACCGTGGCTCCTGCTGACGATCTCGACGGCGATCTATTTCTCGCGGGTGCTTCCGGCCTCCGGTGAACGCTTCTGGCCCGAGGGCGTATTCGTCCTCGGGCTGGTCGCGGTCGCGGTGCTGTGGCTGTTGTTCGGTCATACGCTGCCCATCAAGAGGAGGACGCTCCGGCCCGTGTCGGCGGGCATCTTCTTCGTCGGGCTGATGGCGCTGTGCGTCACCCTTATGACGTACGCCGATATCTTCCTCGTCTTCACCGTTGCCGGTTTCTTCCACGCGTACCTGCTCACGCCGTGGCCGTTGGGGGTGCTCGGAGTCCTGTCCACCTCCGTGGCGCTCAACGGCTCGGCGATGCGTGTGTGGGCCGACCCGACCCCGGAGACGCTCGCGGAGTTCGTCCTGATCGTCGCCGTGCAGACTGCGGCTATCGGGGTGGGCATCTTGCTGACGGCGCGCAGCGAACCAGAGGAACGCAAGCGGGAGGAACTCGTCGAGCGACTCGAGGCGGCACTTCACGAGAACGCCGGGCTTCACGCGCAACTGGTCGCCCAGGCACGTGAGTCCGGGGTGCAGGACGAGCGGCAGCGATTGGCCGGCGAAATCCACGACACGCTGGCCCAGGGTCTCGCCGGCATCATCACACAGCTTCAGGCGGCCGAGCGTTCCGCGAACATGCGGGGCGAGACGGAGGAGCACGTCGCGCGTGCGCTTCGGCTCGCGCGCAGCAGTCTGACCGAGGCACGACGGTCCGTGCAGGCGCTCGCTCCCCAGGAACTCGGGCGGGCGCACCTTCCCGACGCGCTGCGCACGTTGACCGAGCGATGGTCGGAGGACCAGGGGATCAGCACGCAGGTGGAGGTCACCGGCACCCGAGAGCCACTGAGCCCGGCGATCGAGGTGTCGCTCTTCCGGGTCGCGCAGGAGTCGCTGACCAACGTGGCGAAGCACGCGGAGGCCTCGCGCGTCGGCGTCACGCTGTCGTACACGGGCACCGAGGTGCTGTTGGACGTGCGGGATGATGGACGCGGCTTCGCGAGAGAGGCCGGCACCGGCTTCGGCCTGACGAGCATGCGCCAACGCATCAGAGGCGTCGGCGGTCACATAGAGGTGCAGAGCGCGCCGGGTGAAGGGACATCCGTCAGCGCGCGCGTTCCGGCGATCGCCCCCGGGGGCACGACAGCGAAAAGGGCGACCGACCGATGATTCGACTGGTGATCGTTGACGACCATCCGATCGTGAGAGGCGGTCTTCGCGACACCTTCGCGGACGCCGAGGACATCGTCGTGGTCGGTGAGGCCGGGGACGGCGCCGAGGGCATCGAACGTGCGAAGTCTCTGGCGGCGGATGTCGTGCTCATGGACCTTCGGATGCCCAGGATGGACGGTGTCGCCGCGACCGCGGTCCTGCGCGAGCAGGCCCCGAGTGCCCGAGTGCTGATCCTGACCACCTTCGACAGCGAGAGCGACGTACTGCCGGCGATCGAGGCCGGTGCGATCGGATATCTCCTGAAGGACGCCCTGCCCGACGAACTGATGCGCGCCGTCCGCGCGGCCGCGCGTGGGGAGTCGGTGCTCGCGCCGTCGGTGACGCAGCATCTCATGGGGCAGGTTCGGAGGCCCGGCGCCGGCACACTGACCGATCGGGAGAAGGAGGTGCTGCAACTGGTCGCGAACGGCAACTCGAATCGAGAGGCCGCCAAGGCGTTGTTCATCGGCGAAGCGAGCATCAAGACCCATCTGCAACACATCTACGACAAACTCGGTGTTCGTGATCGCGCCTCGGCGGTGGCCGAGGGATACCGCCGTCGCCTGCTCACGTGACGCCCCGCGGCTCCACACCGGGATCGAGATCGGAATGGACGACGACGGTCGCCAGGTCGCGGTAACCCGGCTCTTCGCAGACGGGGCGTGGAGCCCGCCGACGCGTCGCTCGCCGGGTGGGCGTTGAGGTCCTCCGATGGGAGTGCCATGCCACTCATCCGGGGTTCTGGACGTCCCTGACGCTACGACCTTCTCCTGCCCCGACCGGACCACCCTCACCCGCCTGGACGACCTCGGCCCGGCAGTCACCGCTCGGCTGCTGGAGCCCGATCGCGCCGAGAGCCGAGAGCCGAGGGTTGACGCCGACGCTGATCGAGTCCGTCCGCCAGGACGTGCAGACTGGTCTGAGCGAGCTGCACAGGTGTGGCCGCACCCGGCTCCGCCGTGCCGAGGACGTCCTGGCCTACTTCGACCGGACCCGCATCGGCAACGGACCCACCGAGGCGATCAACGGCCGCCTCGACCAGCTGCGCGACTCCGCGCTCGGTGTCCGTAACCTCACCGACCGATCGCCGGGCATTCCTTGAATCCGGCGGATTGAGAGCCCGACCGCACCCTTCGTTCCGAAGAACCGCTGAACCGGTGTCACACGGCCCGACGACGTGTGGAGCTAACCGGCGCGCCCCGACAGGCGCACCGGTTCGTCTCCTCCCCGCGAACGGCCGGGTCAACCGTCGAGTTTGTACTCCTCAAGGAGGCGCCGGGCCACGATCATCTTCTGGATCTCGGCGGTTCCTTCGCCGATGAGCAGCATCGGCGCTTCCCGGTACAGGCGTTCGATCTCGTACTCCTTGGCGAAGCCGTAGCCGCCGTGGATGCGGAACGCGTCCTCGACGACCTCCTTGCAGTACTCCGCCGCCAGGTACTTCGCCATCCCCGACTCGAGGTCGTTGCGCTCGCCGGAGTCCTTGCGGCGGGCGGCGTTGACCATCATCAGGTGCGCTGCCTCCACTTTGGTGGCCATCTCGGCGAGTTTGAACGCGATCGCCTGGTGCTGCGCGATCGGTTTGCCGAAGGTCGAGCGCTGCTGCGCGTATCCGATGCCGAGTTCGAAGGCGCGTCGCGCGACCCCGCAGCCGCGCGCCGCGACGTTGACGCGGCCGACCTCGACGCCGTCCATCATCTGGTAGAAGCCGCGACCGGTGGTGCCGCCGAGGACGTTGGTTCCGTTGACGCGCAGGTCGTCGAGGAACATCTCGGTGGTGTCGACTCCCTTGTATCCCATCTTGTCGATCTTGCCGGGGATCGTCAGGCCCGGCATGACCGTGCCGAAGCCCGCCGGTTTCTCCACCAGGAAGGTCGTCAAGTTCTTGTGCGGGGCGTCGTGCCCGTCGTCGGTGCGGCACAGGACGGCGACGAGGTTCGACGACGCGCCGTTCGTCAGCCACATCTTCTGTCCGTTGAGGAGGAAGTCGTCGCCGTCGCGGATCGCCTTCGTGCGGATCGCCGCCACGTCGGAGCCGAGACCCGGTTCCGACATGGAGAACGCCCCGCGTACCTCGCCGGTCGCCATGCGCGGCAGGAGACGATCCCGCTGCTCCTGCGTTCCGTGCTGCGCCAACAGGTGCGCGACGATGAAGTGGGTGTTGATGATCCCGGAGACGCTCATCCAACCGCGCGCGATCTCCTCGACGACGAGCGCGTACGTCAGCAGTGATTCACCGAGCCCGCCGTACTCCTCGGCGATCGTGATGCCGAACAGCCCGAGTTCCTTCATGCCCTCGACGATGTCGGTCGGGTACTCGTCGCGGTGTTCGAGCTCGGTCGCGTAGGGGAGTATCCGCTGGTCCACGAACGAGCGGACGGCCGCGATGATGTCGCGTTGGATCTCGGTGAGTCCGTCGGTGCGGGCGAGGCGGCTCATCGGCTCGACTCCTTTGGTACGGGGCGATGCGGCTGTTCGCCGCCGCGCGCTTCGATGTGGGCGGCGGTCGGCACCATGACCTTGCGGCGGAACACGCACACGAGCGTGCCGTCCTGGTTGTGGCCGCGCGTCTCGACCGTCACGATGCCCCTGTCCGGTTTCGACTTTGAGGGGGTCTTGTCGAGGACGGTCGTCTCGCCGTAGATCGTGTCCCCGTGGAACGTCGGCGCCACGTGCCGCAGCGACTCGACCTCCAGGTTCGCGATCGCCTTGCCGGACACGTCGGGGACGGACATGCCGAGCAGCAGTGAGTAGACGTAGTTGCCGACGACGACGTTGCGCCCGAAGTCGGTCGCGCCCTCGGCGTAGTGCGCGTCCAAGTGGAGCGGGTGGTGATTCATCGTCAGCAGGCAGAACAGGTGATCGTCGTACTCCGTGACGGTCTTTCCGGGCCAGTGCTTGTAGACGTCGCCCGGCTCGAACTCCTCGTAGGTGCGCCCGAACTGCATCGGCTCAGCCCTCCGGTGGGGTGAAGGTGGACGTGCGGTTCAGCCCCGAGGCGCGTCCCTTATGTGCGATGACCAGGGCCATCTTGCGGGACGCCTCGTCGATCATCTCGTCGCCGAGCATCGCCGAGCCCTTCATCCCGCCGGCCTCCGACGTGGACCACTCGTACGCGTCCAGGATCAGCTCCGCGTGATCGTAGTCCTCTTGCGACGGTGAATAGACCTCGTTCGCGGCGTTGACCTGGCCGGGGTGCAGCACCCACTTGCCGTCGAAACCGAGCGCGGCCGACCGCGCCGCGACCCGGCGGAACCCGTCGACGTCGCGGATCTGGAGGTACGGGCCGTCGATCGCCTGCAGGTCGTTCGCGCGCGCGGCCATGAGGATGCGCATGAGGATGTAGTGGTACGCGTCGGCCGGGTACCCGGGCGGTTGTTCGCCGACGACGAGCGTCTTCATGTTGATCGAGGCCATGAAGTCCGCCGGGCCGAAGACGATCGTCTCCAGTCGCGGGCTCGCGCCGGCGATCTCGTCGAGGTTGACGAGGCCCTGCGCGTTCTCGATCTGCGCTTCGATGCCGATCCGTCCGACCTCCAGCCCGACCGTCTTCTCGATCTGCGTCAACAACAGGTCCAGCCATTTCACCTGCGCCGCGTCCTGGACCTTCGGCAGCATGATGCAGTCGAGGTTGGCGCCCGCTCCCTCGACGACCGCGATGACGTCGCGGTACGTCCAATGAGTGGTGAGGTCGTTGACACGGACGACGCGGATCCGGTCACCCCAGTCGCCGGTGTTGAGCGCGTCCACGATCAGTTTGCGCGCGCCCTCCTTCGCCAGCGGCGCGACGGCGTCCTCCAGGTCGAGGAACACCTGGTCGACGGGAAGCCCCTGCGCCTTCTCCAGGAACCGGGGGCTGCTTCCGGGAACGGCCAGACAGGACCGGCGTGGTCGGTGGCGGTTAACCGAGGACATGGGACTCCTTCAACGGTGACGTGGCGAGCCGGTGGGCGCGCCGGATCGTGGTGATGATGGCGGCGATGATGTCGGTCAGGTCGAAATCCTTCGGAGTGAACACCCCGGCCACTCCGAGCGCGTGCAGGGTGGACGCGTCGTCGTCGGGAATGATGCCACCGACGATGACCGGTATCCCGGTGCCACCGCCGTCGCGCAGCAGATCCAGGACCCGACCGACGAGTTCGACGTGCGCGCCCGACAGGATCGACAGACCGACACAGTGGACATCTTCGGCGAGCGCGGTCGCGGCGATCTGCTCGGGGGTCAACCGAATCCCCGAGTAGACGACCTCGAGTCCGCAGTCGCGAGCGCGCACCGCGATCTGCTCGGCGCCGTTGGAGTGTCCGTCGAGGCCGGGCTTGCCGATGAGGAGCCGCAGCCGTCCGGTGCCGAGTTCGGTTGCCGTGTCGTCGGCGAGTCGCCGTACCTCCGCGAGTCGGTCGGCGTCGGCGCCGTCGGCCGCGCGGGGCGCTTGCGCGGCCGCGATGCCGGTCGGGGCGCGGTATTCGCCGAACACCTCGCGCAAGGTCTGTCCCCATTCGCCGGTCGTTACGCCGACGCGCGCGCACTCCAGCGACGCGGACATGAGGTTGACGTCCGGTTCGGCGGCGTCGGCGGCGAGCCGTTCGAGCGCTCGTCGGACGGCGTCCTGGTCTCGGCCGGTCCGCCAGCCGGCGAGGTCGTTGACCGTCGCGTCCTCGAGGGCCGGGTCGACGCGCTGGGTCGCGGTCGTCATGTCCGCGGTGAGCGGGCTCGGTTCGGTCTCGGTGAAACTGTTGACGCCGATGACCTTGTCCACACCGGATTCGATGCGTTCGCGTCGGGCCGCGTGGGACGCGACGAGCTGTGACTTGAGGTACCCCGACTCGACGGCGGCGATCGCGCCGCCCGCGTCCTGCACCCGTTGCAGCTCCTCCCACGCGGCGTCCGCGAGCTCGGTGGTCTCGCGTTCGATCACGGTCGATCCGTCGAAGAGGTCGCCGTATTCGAGGAGGTCGCTTTCGAAGGCGAGGATCTGCTGGGTGCGCAGCGACCATTGCTGGTCCCACGGTCGCGGCAGTCCGAGCGCCTCGTTCCAGGCGGGCAGTTGAACGGCGCGGGCGCGGGCGTTCTTGGACAGGGTCACCGCGAGCATCTCGAGCACGATCCGGGGCACGTTGTTCTCGGGTTGGGCGTGGGTCAGCCCGAGCGAGTTGACCTGGACGCCGTACCGGAAGCGCCGTTTCTTCGCGTCGGTGACGCCGTAGCGGTCGGTCGTCAACCTGTCCCACAGCCGTCCGAAGGCGCGCATCTTGCACAGTTCCTCGACGAAGCGGACGCCCGCGTTTACGAAGAACGACATGCGGGACACGACGTCCGAGATGTCCCAGCTCGCGTTCTCGGCCCGGTCGCGCATCTCGTCGAGGACGGCGATCGCGGTGGACAGGGAGTACGCGATCTCCTGGACGGGTGTCGCCCCCGCCTCCTGGAGGTGGTAGCTGCAGATGTTGATCGGATTCCACCGCGGGATGTCGTCGAGTGTGTGCGCGATGAGGTCGCAGGTCAGTCGGATCGACGGCGCGGGCGCGAACACGTGCGTCCCGCGCGAGAGGTACTCCTTCACGATGTCGTTCTGGGTCGTTCCGCGCAACGCCGAGACGTCGGCGCCGCGCTCCTCGGCGACGGTCTGGTACAGGGCGAGCAGCCACATCGCGGTCGCGTTGATCGTCATCGACGTGTTCGTCTCGGCGAGATCGATCCCGTCGAACAACGTCCGCATATGTCCGATGTGGGAGATCGGGACGCCGACGCGGCCGACCTCCCCCCGCGCGAGGACATGGTCGGCGTCGTAACCGGTCTGCGTCGGCAGATCGAACGCGACCGAGAGCCCCGTCTGTCCCTTCGTGAGGTTGCGGCGGAACAGTGCGTTCGACTCGACGGCCGTGGAGTGCCCCGCGTAGGTGCGCATGAGCCACGGCCGGTCCCGTTCGCGCGGCTGCTCGGTCATCGGGCCACGCCGGAGAGGCTGGGCTTCGTGTGAGGACCGAGGACGCCGCCGTTCTCGTGCGGCACTCGGAACCGGTTGATCTGCGCGATGTGCTGTTCGCGTTTTTCGTGGTCGCGGATGCCGAGGCCCTCCGACGGCGCCAGGCACAGCACCCCGACCTTGCCGTGGTGGCGGTTCTTGTGGACGTCGTACGCGGCCTGCCCGGCGTCGTCCAGCGAGTACACCTTGGACACCGTCGGGTGGATTTTTCCCTTGGCGATGAGGCGGTTGGCCGCCCACGCCTCCTTGTAGTTGGCGAAGTGCGAGCCGACGATGCGCTTGAGGCTCATCCACAGGTACCGGTTGTCGTATTCGTGCAGGTATCCCGTTGTCGAGGCGCAGGTGACGATGGTGCCGCCGCGCTTGGTGACGTACACCGACGCACCGAAGGTCTCGCGCCCGGGATGCTCGAAGACGATGTCGACGTCCTCTCCGCCGGTGAGTTCGCGGATGCGCCCGCCGAACCGCTTCCACTCCTTCTGGTCCTGAGTGGAGGCGTCCTTCCAGAAGCGGAAGCCCTCGGCGTTGCGGTCGATGACGGCCTCGGCGCCCATCGCCCGGCACAGGTCCGCCTTGTCCTCAGAGGAGACTACGCAGATCGGGGTGGCGCCGCCCGCGAGCGCGTACTGCACCGCGTACGAGCCGAGTCCGCCGCTGGCGCCCCAGATCAGGACGTTGTCGCCCTGCTTCATGTTGGCCCCGTTGGAGGAGACGAGCTGTCGGTACGCGGTCGAGTTGACGAGGCCCGGCGACGCGGACTCCTCCCACGTCAGGTGGTCGGGCTTCGGCATGAGCTGGTTCGTCTTGACGACCGCGAGGTGGGCGAGGCCGCCGAAGTTCGTCTCGAAGCCCCAGATCCGCTGTTCGGGGTCCATCATCGTGTCGTTGTGGCCGTCGGCGCTCTCCAGCTCGACGGAGAGGCAGTGGGCCACGACCTCGTCACCGGGCTTCCACGCGTTCACGCCCGCGCCGGTGCGCAGGATGACGCCGGACAGGTCGGAGCCGATCACGTGGTAGGGCAGGTCGTGGCGGGCGCTCTCGGGGCTGAGTTTCCCGTAGCGCTTGAGGAAAGCGAACGTCGACACGGGTTCGAAGATCGAACTCCACACGGTGTTGTAGTTGATCGCGCTCGCCATGACGGCGATGAGCGCCTCCCCGGGCGCGAGCTCGGGGACCGGCACGTCCTCGACGTGCATGGACTTGCGCGGGTCCTTGTCGGCGCTGGCGAGGCCCTCGAACATGTCGGCCTCGTCGGCGTGGAGCGTGACGGCTCGGTATGTCTCGGGAATCGAAAGCGACTGGAAGTCGGCGGCTTCGGCGTCTCCGCTGAGCACTGCGTCGAGAATCGTTCGCATGAGGAACTCCGTTTCGCGAAGCCGGCCGATTTCTCATGCGGCGCTGCACGTCGTTTCGTGACCGGCGTTACTAACAAGTAGCACCATAGTTGGCACTTCGTGCCATTGTCAAGGCACGTCGTGTCGTTCTGTGGAGCGAGTCGACTCGATGAGCGCGAAGCGATCATCGAATGTTCGGCAGAACCGGTATGAACCGCGCGAATCGGACCGAAGCGCGCGTGGATGTTGCGTGCCGGGCCGCGGGCGGCGAAAGGCCGTCGGCGGCCACTACAGAGGATCGTAAGCGCGTCATCACCCGCGCGAAGCAAAATGGCGGTGCGCCGCCCACGCCCGCCGTCGGCAGGGTGCGCACGTTTGACCCCCGCCATCGCGAGCGGCGATTCGTTGCGAGTCGGGGCACCGTGAGACCCGTGCCCGTTCGGTTCGGCGGTCCCGCGCCCGTGTCGGCGCGGGAGGTGCCTTCCTCAGTCGAGCGCGCGGCGCACCGCGTCGAGCACGTCACTGGTGTGCGTCCCGCCGGGAACGACCGTGACCACGATGTCGCCCGGCGCCTCGTCGTCGGCGCTGGGGGAGAAGCGCCGTCGGATGACCGCCAGCGCTTCGTCCAATCGCGACATCGCGTCGCCCGTCGCGCCCGTGCGCAACCACCGTCGAAGCACGTGGTTGTGCGACGCGACCACCGCCGAGGCGGACACCTCCGCCAGCATCGCGGTCGTCGAATCCGGGTCGACACCACTCACACTCGGATGCGACAGGAGGTACTTCGTGAACAGGCGCTCATAGCGCGACACGACCGCGATCTCGCGCTCCCTCAGCGCCGGAACCTGCCGCAGCAGGCGATACCGCGCCAGCGACATCGACGGATCCGCCGTGTACATCCGCAGCACCTCGCGGATCGCGCGGCACACCACCGCCAACGGCTCCTCCGTCGGCGCCGCCCCCTCCAACACCGCCTGAACCGTGCCGACGGTGGTGTCGTGATCCGGCAGGACGGCGTCGTCCTTCGACGCGAAGTACCGGAAGAACGTTCGACGCGCGACACCCGCTCGCGCCGCTATTTGATCCACAGTGGTCGACTCGTGTCCGAATTCCGCGAACAACGCCAGAGCCGCCGCCGACAACTCGTGCCTGGTGTGCATTCGTCCTGTCGTCATCGCCACGGTCACCGAATCTACTCGCCGTCCGCCGCCGACCCGCCCACGGCGCCACTCGAAACGGCCGTCCGGAGCGCTCGTCGCGGCGCCGACCCCGGGCCGTCGTCGGGCATTCACCTCTCCGCCACCCCGACCGGCCACCGTGGAACCCGGTAAGGCACCTCTGAGCAGGCACGCGGCCGTTCCCGAGCGAGTCGACTCCGGGACAACCCTGGCCTGATGATTCAGGGTCGCGCCGGGGTCCGTCCCTGATGGCAACGACCGCTGATTCCTTGAGGCTTGACCCACCCGACCAGCGAAAGGAACCGCCGTGATCGACCCGTTCCCGACGCACTCCATCCGAACCGGACGGACATCGTGATGGTCTGGCCCGTGGCGCTCGCCATCGTCGGTGCCCTCTGCCTCGCCGTCGGCGCGGCGGTCCAGGAATCCGCCGCCTCAAGCCGGCCCGACGTCACCGGGTTCCGGTTCCTCGCCACCCTCGCCCGCGACCCGATGTGGCTTCTCGGCACCGTCCTCATGGGAATCGGCGTCGCCGCGCACCTCGTCGCCCTCGCCTACGCGCCCGTCACCCTCATCCAGCCGCTCGGCGTCACCGGGCTCCTCGTCGCCGTCTGGGCGGCCGCGCGGCTGCACCGTCGACTCCTCACCCGCGCCGAGATCGCGGGTGCCGCCGCGATGACCGTCGGGCTGGCCGCGCTCGTGGCGACCCTGCCACGGCACGACGCTCCGCCCACCGACCCGAACCTCACCGAGCTCGGCTTCCTCGCGTTCGCGCTCGCCACGGTCCTCACCGTCGCGGCGCTCACCCGCCACCGTCTGCGGCGGGCGATCGCGCTCGCCGTCGCGGCAGGCGCATGTTTCGGCGTCGCCTCCGCGCTCATCCGGCTCATCGCGTTCGCGGCCCGGAACGACGCCTCCTCGGTCGTGGCCTGGCCGACTCCGGTCGCGCTCGCGCTGCTCGTACTCGGCGGCGCGCTCCTTCAGCACTCGTACCGCCTCGGCCACTTCGCCGTCTCCTACGCGCTTCTGCTCATCGCCGACCCGCTCGTCGCCTCGCTGACCGCCGTCTCCCTGTTCGGGGAGCCGCTTCCGGTCGGCGGCGCGGCGATGGGGGCCGCCGTGGCGGCCGCCGTCATCGCCTCCGGGGTCGCGCTGCTCGTGCGCAGCGTGCCGGCCCCACGCGAACCGGTCGACCAGGTGCGGGGCGAGCGTCCACACTCCGCCGTCACCGATGGGACACGCCGCGACTCGATCAGCGTCAATCCACCGTCTACATCCACCAAACAATCCATATAGGAGCAAAATCGATGTCGATCATGCTGCCCGCCACGACCCACCTCCTCCCCGGAAGTGGCCACACGCCGCGCCGACGCACCATCGCGATCGCCGCCGACACCTACCCGTCCGACGTCAACGGCGCCGCCTACTTCACGTACCGCCTCGCGGTCGGCCTCGCGCGACGCGGCAACACCGTCCACGTCATCCGGCCGTCCGAGACCGGGCCCGCCCACGCCGCCACCGACGTCGACGGCGTCACCGTCCATCATGTTCGGTCGCGTCCGATCCTCCTGCACCCCACCATGCGTTTCAGCACCCCGCTCGCCGCCCGGCGAGCACTCGGCGCGATTCTCGACGCCATCGGCCCCGACGTCGTCCACGCGCAGAGCCACTTCCCCATCGGACGATCCGCGATCCGCGCCGCGGTGTCCCGGCACATCCCCGTCGTCGCCACCAACCACTTCATGCCGGACAACCTGCTCCACCACGTCCGCGTTCCCAACGCCGTCAGCGCCGTCGTCTCGGCACGAGCCTGGCGGGACGCCGCCACCGTCTTCGGCCGCGCCGACCACGTCACGACCCCCACCCCGCTCGCCGCCGAAGTATTCGCGCGCAACGGTTTCACCGGCGCGATCGACGCCGTCTCCTGCGGCATCGACCTGACCCGTTTCAGCCCCCGTGCCGCACCCGCGCACCAGTACCGGCGCGGCTTCGGCCTACCCGACGTCCCGACCGTCCTCTATGTCGGAAGGCTCGACGCCGAGAAGCACATCGACGAACTCATCCGCGCCATCGGCGTCACCGCGACGCCCGCCCAACTCGTCGTCGCCGGAACCGGCCCCGACAGGGCCGCGCTCACCGCGCTCGCCGCCGACCTCGGAGTGTCCGAACGCGTCCACTTCCTCGGCTTCGTGCCCGATGAGGACCTGCCCGACCTGTACCGGGCCGCCGACGTCTTCGCGATCGCGGGACGCGCGGAACTCCAATCCATCGTTACTCTTGAGGCGATGGCCTCGGGCCTACCCGTTGTCGCCGCCGACGCCGTCGCCCTGCCCCACCTCGTCGACGACGGGGCCAACGGCTATCTGTTCACCCCTGGCGACAGCGACGACATCGCCAAGCGCCTCGACGCGGTCCTCTACTCCCGCGCCGAGACCGAGGCGATGGGGGTCCATTCCCGGCAGATGGCTCTCGAGCATGACGACACCCGGTCGCTGGTTCGGTTCGAATCGATCTACGACCGCCTCGCCCCTGCCCTCGGAGGTGCCCGATGATCGGCGCTCGCCACCGTCCCGCCCGATATCCCCGCGTCGCACTCGCTGGCGCCGTCACCGCGATCATCTGCTTCGCCCTGCTGCACCTGACGATGGTCGACATCGTCGACCCCGTTCGAGAGCCGGTCAGTATCTACGCGCTCGTTGAGCCGGGCACGACCCTGTTCGGGCTGGGAGCGCTCGGGCTCGCCTCGGCGTGCGTGGCGTTGGCCGTCGGCGGCCTCCGGCTGGCCCGGCAGTGGGACGTTCGCGCCCTGCTGGCGAGTGCGGCGGTCATGCTCGTCGCCGTCGTCGCGTTTCCCACGGACGCCGGTCAGGGCGTGTCCTCCGTCAGCGGCCACATCCACCGGTACGCGGCGGGCACGGCCTTCGCGGCGATCACCGTCGCCGGTCTGCTCACGGCGCACCGCATCGGACGCGGCGTCGGAACCGGTTCCGACCGCTTCGCGATGATCCTCGCGATCCTCTCGCTCTCCACATTGGTATTGACGATCGTCAACACCTTCTTCCCCTCGTTGGCGAACGGGGAGGCGTGGCGGGGCATCCCGCAACGGCTGATGTTGACGGTGCAGGTGCTGATGGTGGTCGCGATGTCGCTGGTCCCGGCCCGATTCGCCCGGCAAAGGCCACGGCGAACGACGCGCATCGATTCATCTTTGCCCGTCTGACGCCTGCGCGTGGCGGGACCTGCGCGACCGCACTACGATCAGGCGCATGAGTAAGGCCGCCGAGACACCCGTGTACGTCGTCAGCGATGTGCACGGTCACCGAGACATACTCGTCGCGTCACTGGAACGCGCGGGGTTGATCGACGGTGACGGTCGGTGGAGCGGCGGTAAGACCCGCCTTTGGTTCCTCGGGGACCTCTTCGACCGGGGCACCGACGGGGTCGGTGTCGTCGAGCTCCTGATGCGTCTCGCCGGTGAGGCCGAAGACGCGGGCGGCATGGTGGACACACTGCTCGGCAACCACGAGATCCTCATGCTGGGCGCGCGTCGTTTCGGTGACGAGGAGGTCGACGTCGGGGACGGCGGTCCCCGAAACTTCCGGATGTGGTGGCACCTCAACGGCGGCCAGGACGACGACGTGGCCCGCCTGTCGAAGTCCCAGGTCATGTGGCTGCAGGCCCGCCAGGTCATCGCCTACGAGTCGGACCATCTCCTCGTCCACACCGACACGGTCGAATACGGCGCGTACGGCCGCAGCATCAACGCGGTCAACCGCAACGTTCGCAAGATCCTGAGATCCGACGACTTCGCCAAATGGTGGGGTCTGTTCCGGGATTTGACGATCAGGCATCGCTTCGAGGCGGAGGACGGCCCGGCCCAGGCGGCCGCGATGCTCGATTTCTTCGGCGGCAGCCAGATCGTGCACGGGCATTCGACGATCCCCGACCGACTCGGCATCCCGGGGGACGAGGTCGTCGGTCCGCGCCGCTACTGCGATCGCCTGTGCCTGTGCGTCGACGGCGGAATCTACCAGGGAGGGCCGTGTCTGGTGGTGCCGCTGCCGGTGCCCGATGACATGGTCCAACCCGACCCGGTGGACGATGAGGACGTCGTCGACGGTGAGCCGGAGGACGACGAGCGAACCGACGAGGATTCCGCGCCGGACGACACGGAGACGGTCGTCGCCGACCGGGCGTTAGATCACTCGGGGACGGCGGCGGGGCGGCGGATCGGTGGCCAATCCCGCCAGTTCGCGTGACACGGCGTCGACGTGGCGTCGTCGTACCCGAGTGACGACGAGGGTCGCCGCGACGGCGATCGCGGCGATCCACCAGGCGAACTCATCGACCGCGACTATGTATCCGACGCCGATCGCGCTGAGCGTGGCGCTCGCGCCGACGATGATCGTGGCCGGCCCCCGTCGATGACGGATCGACCACAGCAGGCTCTGTCTCATATCCGACATAACGAGAATCTAGTCGTTTCGGCGTGCCGCATGCCGGGAATTCGTCCGAACAAAGGGTTTACGCCGGGCTCCGCGCGTGGTGGTGATGAGCGGCCGCGACAGTCTACCGCAACCCCTGATGAAATCCGGACGATTCGGTCGACTTCGGTTCGCAACCGTCACCCGATCGACCCACAATCGTTGCGCTGTATGCGGAGCCGGTGTAAACACATATGGTGCCTGATCCCATCAGGCCACCAATGTAGATGATCACGCTGGTTCGCGTTCAGGATGGCGCTCGACGTTTCATGGCAGGAAACGGATCCCGGACACGTTCCACGGTCCTTCCGCATCACACGTGACGTCTGCACTATTTGTCCATATTGGAGAGAGTGAGTGGTCGATGGTTCGATATTCGCTCTCGCTCCAGAAATGACGGTGGGTCTAACATGGAGTCCTCGGAACAACCGATTGGCAGGCGGGTCGCCTACTGGCGACAACGTCGAGGAATGTCCCAGCAGGTGTTCGCCGACGCGATCGGCAAGTCCAAGAGCTGGGTGGACAAGGTGGAACGCGGGGTGCGACGCCTCGACAAGTTCTCCGTCGTCAACGAGATAGCCGACGCCCTGGCCATCGAGACACAGCAACTGCTCGGTCGCGAACCACTGCGCCGCAACGAATACGCCAACTGCATCGACCAGGTGGAGGTCGACAGCATTCGCGCGTCCCTCGAACGATACGAACGACTCGGCAAGTACCTGTCCTCCGCACCGATCGACCCCGTGCCGATTCCCGAACTGCGCAAGTCCGTCTCGTACGCGTGGGCGAGCTACGAGAACTCGAACTACCCGGTACTCGCGCGCAGCCTCATCGATCTGCTCAAACAGGCCCCAGTCGCCGAGGAACAGTCCGAAGGCGGCACCCGCGCGGAAGCGGCCGCCCTCCTCACCCAGGTCTACCAGATCGCCTCGACCGTCCTGCGCAAACTCGGTGAACCGCAACTGTCCTGGCTCGCCGCCGNTCGCGCGATCGGCGCGGCCCAGCGCTGCGACGACCCGCTCCTCATCGGCATCGCGACGACCCGGGTCGCCAACGCGCTGCGCGCCCTGGGTCGATACGAGGCCGCGCTCGACCTGAACGTCCAGGTCGCGCACGGCATCATGTCCGAACTCGGCGGTCGAGCGATGCGCGACCCGGCCTCGTTGAGCGTCTACGGCGCCCTCCTGCTCCAGGCCGCGATGGCCGCGTCGCTGCGCGGGGACACCGCGACAACGCGCGACCTGCTCAACGCCGCGTCCCGGGCCGCCGATCTCGTGGGCGACAACCAGAACTACTACTGGACGTCGTTCGGTCCCACCAACGTCAAACTGCATCGCGTCGCCGCCTTCGTCGAGCTCGGCGAAGGTCGCGCGGCCCTCGACGTCCACAAACAGATCGACCCGGACCTGCTCGACGCGATGGTGCCCGAACGCCGCGCCCATCACTACCTGGACCTGGCGCGCGCCTGCACCCAGTTCGGCGACATCGACCGGGCCGGGCGCGCCCTCGTAGCCGCCGACCGGGCCGCCCGTAGTGAGATTCGCTGCCGTCCGATGGCACACGAGATCGTCACGGACCTGTTGCGTCGCAGCAAGACCAACCCGCCGCTGCCCGTCCGTCAGCTCGCCGAGAGTATGGGCGTCGCCGCATGAGCGCAACCGCGTGCCGTCCGACCCTGACCCTCGTCACCTGCGGTTCCATTTTGACGGGAGAAGTCGTTCCCGCGCTGCTGGAGCCGTTGACACGAGACTGGGACGTCTGGGTGGTCGCCTCGCCCGACGGCGCGCGGTTCCTCGACATCGCCGAGGCGGAACGCCTCACCGGCCACCCGGTGCACACCCGCTACCGGCATCCGAAGGCACCCGGCGATGTACCACGGACCGACGCGATCGCCGTCGTCCCGGCGACGTGCAACACGGTAAACAAGTGGGCGGCCGGAATCAGCGACACACTCGCTCTCGGACTGCTGACCGAGGCGATCGGGCGGGGCTGCCCCATCCTCGCCGTCCCGTACTCCAACCGGTCGCACGCCGCCCACCCCACTTTCGTCCACAATGTTGGACTACTGCGGGGCTGGGGTGTTCGCGTCCTCCTCGGCGACGACTTCTTTCCGCTGCCGCAACCGAAACAGCCCGAAGCGCGAGTCGGCTTTCCGTGGCCGGTCGTGGCCGCCGAGATCGCCGGCCTCGACCCGGTACGCTCCCGCGAATGACCACCATCGCCGATATCACCGCCGAACTCGACCGCCGCTACCCGCCCGAATGGGCCGCCGACTGGGATCGCGTCGGACTCGTCTGTGGACGGCCACAATGGCGTGTCGAACGCGTCCTCTTCGCCGTCGACTGTGTACCCGAGATCGTCGCCGAGGCGATCCGCGTCGGCGCGACCCTCATCGTCACCCACCACCCGCTGCTTCTACGCGGTGTATCCAGCGTCGCCCCGACCACCTACAAGGGCGACATCGTGCACACCCTCATCGAGGCGGGCATCGGCCTGTACGTCGCGCACACCAACGCCGACGTCGCCAGCCCCGGCGTCTCCGACGCGCTCGCCACCGCCCTCGGTGTGACCGGACTTCGTCCCCTCGACCCGATCGACGACGGACCGCGCGGCATCGGCCGCGTCGGCACCCTGAGTCGGCCTCTCACCCTGTCGGACTTCGCCGCCGCCGTCGCGGACGCGCTCCCCGCGACGACGTGGGGCGTGCGCGCGGCGGGCGACCCGGAACGGATCATTCGGACCGTCGCAGTGTCGGGCGGCGCTGGAGACGGCTACCTCGGGCACGCCCGCGCGGCCGGGGTCGACGCGTTCGTCACCTCGGACCTGCGGCATCACGTCGTCAGCGAACATCTCGCGTCCGGTGGACCGGCATTGATCGACGTCGCTCATTGGGCCGGCGAGTGGCCCTGGTTGGAGCTGGTGGCCTCCGACGTCGCGGCCCGATTCGGCGTCGATACCGTGGTAAGTGACGTCAACACCGACCCGTGGACCATTCACGCGTCGTCGTGAGACCTGACAACACAACAAAGGAGCGCGGAGTGCAAGCAGATCCCGACGACCAGCGCCGACTCTTGGACCTTCAACAGGCCGACACCGCGCTGACGCAGTTGGCGCACCGCCGCGCGCATTTGCCGGTGGAGAAGGAGATCGCCGAGGTCACGAAGGAGCTCAACACGGTGACCGACCGGCGCGCGGCCCACGAGGCGACCGCTTCCGATCTGGAACGGGACATCGCGCGGGTGGAGCGCGAGATCGATCAGGTGCGTGCCCGCGCCGACAAGGACCGTCGTCTTCAGGAGTCCGGTTCGGTCGGCCCCCGTGAACTCGAAGGGCTCTCCCGGGAGCTGGAGACCTTGGCCCGCAGGCAATCGGACCTTGAGGACCAGGAACTCGAACTGATGGAGCGTCGGGAGTCCGAGACTTCCTCCGCCGCCGTGTCTGCGGCCGAGGCGTCCGAGCTCTCCGGCCGTCTGAGCGAGCTGACGACGGATCGGGACCGCGTCGTCGCCGACCTCGACATGCAGACCTCGGTGCAGCAGAAGGCGCGGATCGCCGTCGCCTCAAGCCTTCCCGAGGACTTGATCGCGCTGTACGAGAAGATCCGCAAGAGCAACCCGACGGCCGCCGCGATGCTGCGGCAGCGTCGGTGCGAGGGCTGCCGCATCGAACAGTCGGGAGGCGAGTTGGCCGAGCTGCGTGCCGCCGATCCGTCTGATGTGGTGCGTTGTGACAACTGTCGCGCGATACTCGTGCGGACGGAGGAGTCGGGCCTGTGAGTCGGATCGACCGGGTGGTCGTCGAAGCCGACGGCGGGTCGCGGGGCAACCCCGGCCCCGCCGGCTACGGCGCGGTCGTTCTCACCGAGGACGACGAGATCTTGTTGGAGCGCAAGGAATTCCTCGGCGTCACGACGAACAACGTCGCCGAATATCGGGGCATGCTCGCGGGCCTGCGCGCCGCCGCGGAACTCGGCGCGCACCGGGTCGACGTGCGGATGGACTCCAAACTCGTCGTCGAGCAGATGAACGGGAATTGGAAGGTGCGGCACCCGGGCCTGAAGCCCCTGCAATCGGAGGCCGCGACGCTGGTGCGCGGCTTCTCGGACGTGACCTTCACGTGGATCCCCCGGGCCGAGAACCTCCGTGCCGACGCCCTCGCCAACGAGGCGATGAACGAGGGCCGCTGAGCATCGGTCTCGATCGCCTGGCGCCATGGTGATCTCGGCAAAGTACCCGGTCACCCGGGGCAGACCTCCAGATCACCTCGTCTGCTCCCCGAATACGCGGGGGACGGTCCTTGTCGGTGAGATCGGTCTGGGTCCGGCCAAGCGCTTGGGCGGCCGCTGACTGATGGCTTGGTGGGGCGGCGTACGGGTCGTTCGTTCTCTGCCGTGGGCAGGAGGGGAGACCCACCAAGCCGCGGGGTCCGGGCGGCCACCCGGCAGAGCACTCTCGCCGATCGTCAGGGCGGGGCCGGAGCTGCGGTTTGGTGTGGACTTCTTTCTGTGGCTTGGTGGGGCTCCGTCACTGACGCCGCAGAGAGCCTTGCGTGCCGTACGCCGCCCCACCAAGCCGAAAGTCTCGGGCCACCCGGTCGGAATCGGGACCCTTCAGAGCGGGGCTCCGCCGAGGCCGATCTCGTTGCCGTCCGGGTCGTGGAAGACGGCCTTGCGGACGCCGTTCTCGTAGGTCTCGGTCTCGGTGGGTTCCAGGCCCCGGTCGGCGATCGCGGCGATGCGGGGGTCGAAGTCGCCCAGGAACACGGTGTGCATGGCGTGGCCCGCGTGCTCGGGGCGGACGTCGATGTACAGGTACCGGTGCTCGTCGAGCTCCCACACCGCCTCGGTGTCGTTGGGCAGGAACGACGGCGGCCCACCGAGGAGTCGTTCATACCAGGCGAGCGCCGTTGCGTAGTCGCTGACGGGGATGCCCGCGAACAGGTCTGTCGTCATCACCTGATGCTAGGTCCTGCCTACGACACGGGTTCCCGGTCGCGTAGATCGCCGCGTGGCGAAGGCTTCGGCGTGACGGCTCAGCGGCTCGGGTAGGCGCCTCCATCCACTTTGAGTGTCTGGGCGGTGATGGTGCGGGCCTGCGGCGACGCGAGGAACCACGCGGTTTCGGCGATGTCGAGGGGTGTGCCGGCGCGGCCGACCGCGGTCGCTCCGACGCGGGCGGCGTGACCTGCAGCGGTCATCGTGTCCTTGAAGAACTCCGTGTCGAGTGTGTATCCGGGGGACAGGATGTTGCTCGTGATTCCGCGCCGACCGACGGCGCGGGCGAGGTCGATGTTCCAGGACGCGAGGGCCGCCTTCGCGGCACCGTACGATCCGGCGCCCTTGTCGGCCGCGATCGATCCGATGTGGATGAGCCGTCCGTCGTCCGGCACGCGTTCGAGGAGCGCGCTGGTCGTCAGGACGGCGCTGATCAGGTTCGCGTCGAGATTCCGTCGCCACGACTCTGCGACGGCAGCGAGGCCGTCCGTCAGCGAGGAGGTGATGTCCTCGGCGGGGGAGGCTCCGATGTCGGTGTTGCCTCCGGCGTTGTTGACGATGACATCGATCGTGCCGTCGAGGGTGGCGGCTAGGTGGGCCACCTCACCGGGATCGGCGTGGTTGCAGGGGATCGCGGTGACGCCGCCTCCGAGCTCGGTGGCGGTTCGGCGCAGGATCTCGACGCGACGTCCGGTGATGACGACGCGATCCCCGCCGGTGGCGAAGCGTTCGGCCATCGCCCGGCCGAGGCCGGTGCCGCCGCCGGTGATGAGGACGAGACGAGACATAATCACACCTATCGTTCAGTTCTAAATTTAGAGCTAAACATAATCGACGATCATCGACGCGACAAGGGCGAGGCACATGACGAGTGACTCTTATCCGCTGGATAATCCCGGTCCCGTTCCCGCCGTGGAGATCGCGGACGCCTGGCGTCGCGAGCTCCCGGACGCCCCGGCCGACGCGATCACCGTCGTCACTCCGATCTGGAGGATCGCGAAGCTGCTCGCCGACGACCGGCGCCGTCTTCTCGCCCGGCTCGGCGTCGAGCCCGCGACCCTCGATCTACTGTCGACCATCCGTCGCGGGGGTGAGCCGTACGAGCTGACGACGCGCGACATCGCGGCGTCGACACTGGTGACGGCGGGCGCGATCTCGCAGCGCGTCGCCCGTGCCGAACGGGACGGACTGGTCGAGCGTCGACGCGGCGTCGCGCGGACGGTGTGGGTGCGGCTCACCGGCTCCGGGCACACCCTGACGGATCGGGTCGTGGGGGAGATCCTGCGCCGCGAGACGGAGCTCCTGTCCGGTCTGACCGGTGCGCGTCAGACGCAACTCGCCGATCACCTGGACGTGCTCTATCGCGACCTGACGGCGCGACTCGCCGACTGAATGGGGCGGACGAGTCAGTCGTACGCCGGATTCTGTACCGGGCGCGTCACCGCGACCCCGGTTGACGGTCATCCATCTAGGCGCACCGTCGCCGATGCGCTCGTGCGGTCTACCCGCGAACTCGGGCGAGCAGCCCTCGAACGTCCGCGCAGGGCCCGAAAGCCCCTCTTGACCTTGCTCCGGGTGGGGTTTACCGAGCCACCCCCGTCACCGGGGGTGCTGGTGGTCTCTTACACCACCGTTTCACCCTTACCCGCTCACGCGGGCGGTCTGTTTTCTGTGGCACTGTCCCGCAGGTCGCCCTGGGTTGCCGTTAACAACCACCCTGCCCTGTGGAGTCCGGACGTTCCTCGACCTTGTGACCAAGGTCGCGACCGTCTGGCTGACTCGTCCGCCGAAACCATCGTAGTCTCATCCGATGGCGACGCCCGCCCGCGTCGGCATCTCCCAGCGAGATGCGCTGACCAGTCGGAACGCGCCCTCGCGCCGCGACGATCAGCGCCGAGCGACGCGGCCACGTCATAGAACCGAGGAGCCCCGCATGTCGTCACGCGCCCCCCGACCACGAAACGATCCATGATGGACGTCACTTCGGTCGTGCTGCTGCTGACGGCGGGCCTCGCCGCCGGTGCCATCAACTCCCTCGCGGGCGGCGGATCGCTCGTCACCTACCCCGCGCTCGTGACCGTCGGCCTGCCGCCCGTGACCGCCAACGTCACCAACTCGATCGCGGTCTTCCCCGGCTACGTCTCCTCGGTCGTCGGCAGCCGCCGCGACCTGCCCGGCCAAGGACGCATCGCACTCACCATGACCGTTCCGGCGGTGATCGGTGCGATCGGCGGCACGATACTGCTGCTGTCGACGCCCGCCGCCGCGTTCGAGGCGATCGTGCCGTTCCTCGTCATCGGCGCGGCACTGCTTCTCGCTTTCCAACAGCGTCTCCGCGCGCTCGTCGGGCATCCGCAATCTCGTAGCCCGCGCCGCCAATGGTGGAGCGTCCACATCATGACCGGCATCGGAGCCCTCTACGGCGGTTACTTCGGCGCGGCACTCGGCGTCATGCTCGTCGCCGGGCTCGCGCTCGTCCGCGACGACCGGCTCGCGCGGATCAGCGCCCTCAAGAACGTCGCCTCGGCGACCGTCGGAGCCGTCACCGTCCTCGTCTACGGGATCTTCGCCCCCGTCAACTGGCTGGGTGTCGCCGTGCTGGCCCCGGCCACCGTCGTCGGCGGCTACCTGGGCGCCCGGCTCGCGCGGTGGCTTCCCCAGAACGTGCTTCGCGGGTTCATCGTCGTCTACGGCCTCGCCGCGGGCGTGTACCTACTTCTCAAGTGACGTCGGCCTTCCAGCCCGCCGCGTGATCGCTACGCGAGGGGGACCGTCAATCTTTGGTAATGTGCGTCTCGCTTCGGCAAGGTGCACGGAATGGGACGCCTCGCCGTCTGACCACCCCGATCAGTTCGCCGCACCCCCCATTAGCGGCGTTAAGGAGTTCGCAATGAGGCGACAGCTCAGCCGACGGCTGACAGCGCTTGCCGGCATCGCCGTGCTCGGTTTGACCGCGGCCTGCGGCACCAGCGCCGACGACGCGTCCGGTGAGACGCTCATCATCAGCGGTGTACCCGCCGAAGAAGGCACCGACCTGTCCAACACCTACGAGCCGCTCATGAAGATGCTCGAGGACGAGCTGGACATGAAGGTCGAGTTCCAGCCCGCCACCAGCTACGCGGCCGTCATCGAGGGCCAACGCTCCGGCAAGATCCACATCGCCCAGTACGGCCCCCTCGCCTACTACCAGGCCAAGCAGAGCGGCTCCGACCTGTCGCTGCTCGGCGCCATGGTCAAGAAGGACGGCGCGGAACCCGGCTACCTCTCCTACGGCGTCGTCCCCGCCGACTCCGACATCGAGACGATCGAGGACTTCGCGGGCAAGAAGCTGTGCTTCGTCGACGTCAGCTCCACCTCCGGTTACCTGTACCCGGTGAAGGGCCTCCTCGACGCCGGAATCGAGATGGACGACTGGGAGCAGATCGAGGCCGGCGGCCACGACGCGTCCGCCCTGTCCGTCGCGAACGGCACCTGCGACGCCGGATTCGCGCTCGACAGCATGATCGAGACGACCCTCATCGAGAAGGGCGACCTGAAGGACGGCGACCTGCGCGTCGTGTGGAAGTCCGACATCATCCCCGAAGCCCCCATCACCATCTACAACGGACTCGACAAGGAACTGCGAGAGAAGATCGTCGAGATCTGGAAGACCAAGGCCAACCAGGACTACCTCGTCGAGAAGGGCTACTGCAAAGAAGGCGAGTGCGACCTGACCGACCAGCGAATCTGGGGCTGGCAGCCCGTCGAGGAGACGTACTACGACTCCCTCGTCGACGTCTGCGACGCCACCCAGGCCGCCGCCTGCAAAGCCTCTTGACCAGACCCGGAACCCCAGCGTTAAAGGAAACCAGTGAGCAGCAACGACCAGCTCCCCGACGCGTCCACCGGCGACGTCATCCGCTTCGACACGGTGACGAAGCGCTTCCCCGGTCCGGTCACGGCCCTGGACGAAGTGTCGCTGTCGGCACGCGCCGGGGAGGTGGTCGTGCTGCTCGGCCTGTCCGGGTCCGGCAAGTCGACCCTGCTGCGGCACGTCGACGGCCTTCAACTGCCGACGTCCGGCGCCGTGGAAGTCCTCGGCGTCGACGTGGCCGCCGCCGGAGCCCGCGAACTCCGTCGGCTCCGGCGGCGCATCGGCTTCGTCTTCCAGCAGTTCCACCTCGTCCCGACCCTGACCGTCCTCGAGAACGTCTGCCACGGCGCGCTCGGACGGCTCGGCGGGCCGCGCCTCGGACTTCCCACCTACCCCAAGCGCATCCGCGAGGAGGCCCTCGACCAGTTGGACCGCGTCGGCCTCGGCGAGCGCGCCTTCCAGCGCGCCGACACGCTCTCCGGTGGCCAGCAACAGCGCGTCGCGATCGCCCGCGCCATGATGCAGCGGCCCGAGGTCCTGCTCGCCGACGAGCCCGTCGCCTCGCTCGACCCCGAGTCCTCGCACCAGGTGATGGAACTGATCAGCAAGGTCGCCACCGAGGAGAAGCTCACCGTGCTGTGCAGCCTCCACCAGGTCGACCTGGCCCTGACGTGGGGCGACCGCATCATCGGACTCCACACGGGACGCGTCGTGATGGACACCCCGGTCTCGGAGATCGACCACGCCGACGCCATGTCGATCTACGCGAAGGTCGGCGCCGAATCCGTCGCCGAAGCGGCCGAGTGAGGCGACGATGAGCACACTCACCGAAGACGCCCCCGACACCAGCGTCGGCGCGCCACCACCGCCACGGCGACGCCGCACCCTCGCCGTTCCCCGGGCCAACACGATCGCCGCGACGCTCGTCGTCCTCGGACTGTTCGGCTTCGGCCTATGGTCCATGGTGGAGCTTCGTATCAACGTCGCCACCATCGTCGACAGCGTCGGCAACGCCGGCGACTTCCTCGGCCGGATGCTCCCGCTCGACTTCCCGCCCATCGCCGAGACGGCCGGGCTCATCGGCCAGACCCTCGCCGTCGTCATCGCCGCGACCATGCTGTCGATGGTGCTGAGCGCGCCACTCGCCATCTGGGCGGCCGGTAACACCACCCGCAACAAGGCCACCCGATTCGGCGCCCGCGCCCTCATCGTCGTCTGCCGCGCCATTCCCGACGTCGTCCTCGCCATCGTCCTCGTTCGCGTGCTCGGACTCGGCATCCTGCCCGGCGTCCTCGCGATGGGCATCCACTCCATCGGCATGATCGGCAAGCTCTACGCCGACGCCATCGAACAGATCGACGAAGGCCCGCGCACCGCCGTCCGCGCCACCGGCGCCCGCCGACTGCAACAACTCATCGGAGGCGTCTTCCCGCAGGTCCTGCCCGCGTTCGTCGCCACCGCGATGCACCGGCTCGACATCAACCTGCGCATCTCCGTCCTCCTCGGATTCGTCGGGGTCGCCGGAATCGGCAAAGAGATCAAGAACGCCATCGAACGCCTCGACTACAAGCGCGCGATGGCGCTCGCCCTGATCGTGCTGATCCTGTGCGTCGTCATGGAACTGATCTCCGGCGCCGTCCGCAAGGCGATCCTCGGTCAAAGTGTCGCCAACGAACGACGCGGCATCCTCGGCCTCGGCCGCCGCGTCATCGAACGCGGCTCCCGTCCCGTCGGCGAACGCCGCGTCAGCCCACCATGGACGGCCGCCCGGGTGCGCCGCCTCGGCTACGCCATAGTCGCCGGTCTCGTCGTCGCCGTCTCGGTCGTCTACGTCCTCATCGACTTCGCGGGAGGCGCCAGCGGCAACGGCCTCTGGGCGACCCTCGGGCGGATGTTCCCGCCCGGAACCGGGGGTGTCCCCACCGAGACGCTGATGGACGCGATGTTCACGACGCTCCAAGTCGCGTTCGCGGCGACGATCATCGGCGCGATCCTCGCGATTCCCGTGGGGCTCATGGCCGCGCGCAATGTCTCGCCGTTCCCGCGACTCGCGAAACTGTTCCGCATGTTCATCGTCGTCGTACGCGGGATCCCCGAACTGATCCTCGCGATCGTCTTCGTCATCATGATCGGCCTCGGCGAGATCGCCGGAACCTTCGCGCTCGCCATCGGCGCGATCGGGCTCCTCGGCAAACTCGTCGCCGACTCGGTCGAAGAGGTCGACTCCGGGCCCGAACAGGCGCTCCGCGCCACCGGGGCCACCCGCTCGCAGGTCTTCTTCGCGGCGACGCTTCCGCAGGCCCTGCCGTCCTTCATCGGCAACCTGCTGTACCAGCTCGACGTCAACATCCGCTCCGCGACGCTGCTCGGCATCGTCGGGGCCGGCGGCATCGGCTACTACCTCCTGCAGGCGTCGCGCGTCCTCGAATACGAGGCCGTGACCTTGATCACCGGAATGCTGTTCGCCGTCGTCATGGTCATCGAGCTCATCGCGATCTGGCTGCGCCGCACCGCCGGGGCCAAGGGCTGACCCCGGATACCCACCGCCGCAAGGCGACTCGACATCGGCGGCCCCGTCACGAAGGTGACGGGGCCGCCGTCTCGTCCGTGGTCGTCGGACGTCGACGTTCCGCCTGGTCGCGATCGGCGCGCACGTTCCGTCGTCTCGCCGTTCGCGGTACGTGAAATCCGCCGGTCTCCTCGGTCGAACATGGTCCGCCGTCGCGGCGGGTGCGCTGGCCGACACGGCGGTCGCGGGTAGACAATGGCGGCATGCCGACTATCCGCATCGCACTAGCTCAGACCAACAGCTGCGTGGGTGACCTCGACGGAAACGCCGCCACCGTGCTCGATTGGTCTCGTCGCGCCCACGAAGCCGGGGCGAACGTCGTCGCCTTCGGCGAGATGGTGCTCACCGGTTACCCCGTGGAAGACCTCGTATTCCGTGAGTCCTTCGTGGATGGAAGTCGCGATCGGGTGGAACGGCTCGCCACCGAGCTCGCCGATCAGGGCCTCGGTGACCTCGTGGTCGTCGTCGGCTACCTCGACGCGGACGGGCCCGCCCGGCTCGGAGCCGACTCGCCCCGCGACGCCGGCCCTCGCGACGCCCTAGCCGTCCTCTATGGAGGTAAGGTCGCCACCCGCTACTTCAAGCACCACCTCCCGAACTACGGCGTCTTCGACGAGAGTCGGTACTTCGTGCCCGGCGACACCCTCCAGGTGCTGCGGCTCGGCGGCGTCGACGTCGCCTTCACCGTCTGCGAGGACATCTGGCAGCCCGGCGGGCCGTTCGCCATCGCAGGTGAGGCGGGCGTCGGTCTCATCATCAACATCAACGCCTCCCCGTACGAACGCGACAAGGACAACCGTCGCCTCCCGCTCGTCCGTCGCCGTGCCGCCGAGGCCGGCGCCACCGTCGCCTACGTCAACATCGTCGGCGGTCAGGACGAACTCGTCTTCGAAGGCGACTCGATGATCGTCGCCCCGTCCGGCGAACTCATCGCCCGCGCCGCCCAGTTCGAGGAGGAACTCCTCGTCGCCGACCTCGACCTCCCGGACGGCGCGGCGACGATGGACGTCACCGGCGAGATGCGCGTTCGCCTCGACACCCTCGTCGAACAGCCGTGGGCGCCCAACGGCCCCGCACCGGTCTGCCGCGTCGTCGAGAACCTGGACGACCTCGCCGAAGTCTGGGCCGCGCTGCGCACCGGACTGCGCGACTACGTCGCCAAGAACGGTTTCGGCTCCGTCATCTTCGGGCTCTCCGGTGGGATCGACTCGGCCCTGACCGCCGCCCTGGCCGTCGACGCGATCGGCGCGGACCGCGTCCACCTCGTGTCGATGCCGTCCCAGTACTCGTCGCAGCACTCCCTCGACGACGCCGCCGAGCTCGCCCACCGCGTCGGCGCTCACTACTATGTGGAGCCCATTCAGGGAGTCGTCGACACGATCATGTCCCAGCTGTCGCTGTCCGGGCTCGCCGTCGAGAACCTCCAGGCGCGCGCTCGCGGTGTCCTGCTGATGGCGCTGTCGAACCAGA
This sequence comes from Stackebrandtia soli, assembly GCF_965137155.1. Taxonomy (NCBI): domain Bacteria; kingdom Bacillati; phylum Actinomycetota; class Actinomycetes; order Glycomycetales; family Glycomycetaceae; genus Stackebrandtia; species Stackebrandtia soli. The sequence continues at coordinate 68,604 of NZ_CBCRZX010000002.1, read as the reverse complement.
ACGGGCACCTGGTGTTGGCTCCCGGCAACAAGAGCGAGTACGCCGTCGGTTACTCCACACTGTATGGAGACTCCGTCGGCGGGTACGCGCCGATCAAGGACGTTCCGAAGACGCTCGTCTACGAACTCGCGGCGTGGCGCAACGAGCAGGCTCGCTGCCTCGGCCACCCGGAGCCGATCCCGCACAACACGATCGCCAAGCCGCCGAGCGCCGAGCTGCGTCCCGACCAGAAGGACAGCGACTCGCTCCCGGACTACCCGCAGCTCGACGCCATCATCGCCGCGTATGTGGACGGCGACCGCTCGCGGCGCGATCTGATCGCGGCGGGGCACGACCCGGAGGTCGTCGACCGCGTGCTGCGCCTGATCGACGCCGCCGAGTACAAGCGTCGTCAGTCGCCGACCGGCACGAAGATCACGAGTAAGTCCTTCGGCCGCGATCGTCGCCTCCCGATGACCAACCGCTTCCGCGACCACGGCTGACCGCTCACGACTCGGGCCGGGGTCCACCCATAAGGGATGAACGACCGATCATCCCGAGGACATCGTGTTCTCGACGGGTGGACCCCCGGCTCGGTCTGCGTAGCGCACGCGGCGAGGGTCCGGGTCGTCATGGCTCGGGCGGCCCCGGCCGTTCGCCGGTGGAATGACACTGACGTTCATCGGCGGTCTTCTGCGCGGTCACCTCTGCGGCTTGGCGGGTCTCTTCTCGTCATCGCAGCAGGAAGGCGTGGCCGCGTACATCGCCCCACCAAGCCGAAGGCTGCGGGCCATCCGGCTTTGGGGGCAATCGCCCGTCTGATGTGGAGTGGTACGGGTCGTGTTCCGGTTCGCCGCATGCGTTGGTGGCGTTGGGTTCACGAAGGTGCTTCCGCTCAGTTGAAGGAGTGACCAGGCGGCGATGAGTCGAGTGGGGGAGGTACTCGAATTGATTCTGGTCGAAAACGTGGCCACTCGCCGGTAGTCACCCAGGTCAACTCGCCTGTGCCCCGCGTAGGCGGGGATGGTTTTGGATTGAAAGTGGACGGTCGTGCAAACGTTGCTTGGGTGGAGGACGCCTCGACACGTCCGGGGTGAGTGGGGCATGGTTAGGTGGTCCTGACCCACTGAAACCCAAGCGAGGCAAGACATGCATGAATCCGTATCCGCCGAGGACTGCATGTCGTGCGGCAAGACCTGTTCCGTCTTCGTCGGTGATTGCTCTGACGTTCTCGAGGGCTTCGGGGCATTCGTTGGATCGTGTTCCATGGGCATCGACGAAGCCCCGTTCGCGGGCATGCTGGCGAGTGTGCTCGTGGTGTCGCCGACCGCGTTGCGTCCACTCGACGAACCGACACGGGGTGTCGGCGACTGGCCCCGTCGCTTCGGCATGTGGATGATCACGCAGTATCAGCGTCGGATCTCGCGTCGGTTGCCGACTCGGTGTCGGTACACCCCCTCCTGCAGCCGATATGGCAAGGAGGCCCTGCGTCGGTACGGGCTCGTGACGGGTTCTCGCCTGGCCCTATTGCGCATTCTGCGGTGTCGAGGGGACGTACCACCCGGCACGGTCGACGAGCTCAAGTAACCGCCAGCCCGCAGCCGCAGCGGCGCAGCGGGGAAGGGAACTGCGCCCCCCCCGAAGGGCGTGCACGGCAATGCTTTCGCGGGCGTTGAGCGGGAGACCTCAACGCACGGTCGAGGGGAGACCGCGAGGTCGCACGCGAACGGCCATGTCTCCGTGATGAAGACATGGCCGTTTCGGTTGTTGCCCGTTCTTGCCGGACTAGCGATGATCGCCGACCGTGACGGGCTCGGGCATTCGGGGAAGTTCCACGGTGTCCGTCTGTGCCATGCGAGGCGCCTCGGTCGGCGAGCTAAGTCGTCGTTCGATGGCCGGTTCGTTGAAGCTCACCGAGACGTCGCCGGGGTGCTCGTTCGTGAGCGTCACGGCGAGGCCGTGACTGGTCGTCGCCGGCGCCGGTTCGGCGACGATACGGTGCGCCGTGACTCGCGCGGTCCCGACGGCGCGGCGCGGGGAGCGGGCCGTGACGGCCGGAGCCAGGCTCGGCAGTGAGTGCGTGACCGCGGCCGACGCCTCTCCACGTGCCAGGCGGGTCAAGGTCACGACGCGGCGCGCGCCGGCCTTGGCGGGGCGAGTGGCGGTGACGGCCAGCTTCGCGCCGATCCGCGCGGGCCGGGTGAAACTGATCCGGGTCGCACGCTTCGGAGCGGGACTCAGCACGCCCGCCAGGACCACGATGACGACCGTGATCACGGCGGTCACCGCGAAAGCCGTCGACAGTCCGGCCGATCCGGCGATCCCGCCCATCGTGCCGGGCGACGCCAGGCACGCGGCGTACGTCATCGTGACGACGGTGAACACGCCCGCGCTCGGAGTCGAACCGGCGCGTCCGGCGGCCGAGACGACGACGGGAACGATCGCGGCGATGCCGAGTCCGATCAGGCTGAAACCGATCATCGCGGGCAGCACGCCCGCGGCCGTCACGACCAGGATCATTCCGACGACGGCAGCCGCCGCGCCGGTCCGCACGACGGTGACGGGGCCGAACCGTTTGACGAGGGCGTCACCGCTGAACCGGGCCGCAGCCATGGACGCGACGAACACCGCGAACCCGGCCGAGGCCAGTCCGGTGCTGGTGCCCGGCATCGCGTCGATGTAGACGCTGCTCCAGCTGTGGGCGGCGGCCTCCGCGAACGCGGCGCAGAAGCCGACGAGGCCGATCGTCAGCAATCCCTTCGATGGCATCGTGAAGCGGCGGGCCGGGGGCGGCGTCTCCGCGACCGACGGCCGCTCGGTGATCGACGGCGCGAGATACGGGAGCCTGGCGGTGAGCGTCATGGCGACGAGCAGGAGACCGGCGCCAGTCGCGAGCAGGTGCGCCCGCGCGTCCAGGTGGGTCGCGGTCGCCGCGATCCCGATGCCCGCGCCGATCAGGGTGCCGATGCTCCACAGCCCGTGCAAGCGGGAGATGACGGCGCGACCGGTCTCGCGCTCGTACGCGGTCGCCTGGTGCTTCATCGAGACGTCGGCGACGCCCGAGGCGATGCCGAAGACCAGCAGAATTCCGAACAGGCTCGCCAGGTTCACCGCGAGCGCGGGCAGTGTCAGGAGGACGCACAGCGCGATCAGGCCCGCCCGAGTCACGGCGCGAGTGCCGAAGCGCTTCGCGATGGCGGTGGCGATCGGCGGCGCCACGATCGATCCGATCGCGGGGGCCAGCAGCGCCAGACCGAGGGCGCCGGCGCTGAGGTCGAGGTGGTGTTGGATCCACGGCACGCGCGTGGCGAAGCTGCCCGACACGGTTCCGTGCGCGGCGAATACGATGGCGATCGCTGTTTGAGCACGCCGCTGGTTCATCCTTGACCTCCCTCGATATGTTGCCGCGCGGATTTGACAGGTGCGGCCCCCGCGAGAAAAAATAACAGGCAGGCTCCCTGATTAAAAGGACTGTGATGAAAAACAATCCGGCCAGCCCGGCGACAGCTCGTGCCATCAACGACCGGACGGCTCTCGACCTGTTCGTTCGGCACGCGTCGCTGAGCGCGCCACAGCTCCGCGATCTCACCGGCCTGTCCCGCCCATCCGTCGCGGATCTGCTGGAACGCCTGCAAGACAGCGGTCTCGTGCAGCTCGTCGGCGAAGCGGAACAACGTCGGCGCGGCCCCAAGGCGAAGCTCTACGGCCTCGTCGCCGACCATGCCCACGTCGTCGGCGTCGAGGTCGCCGAGGAAGCCGTCCACGCCTCAGTGGCCGATCTCACGGGCGTCGTCGCGGCCTCCGCGAACCGGACGATCAACCCGGACACGTCCCTGCCGCAACTCATCGCCCGAGCCATCCGCGACGCCGTGCGCCGCGCCGGACTCGAGATCGCGGACGTCCACACCGTCGTCATCGGAGCGCCCGGCGCCGTCGACACGACGACAGGCGCCCTCGGCCCCGGCTACAGCTTCCCCGGCTGGGACGACAACCTGCTGCCCGAACTCGTCGACCTCCTCGACGTGCCGGTCGTCTTCGAGAACGAGGTCAACCTCGCCGGAGTCGTCGAACTCCACAACGGCGCCGGACGCGGACGGCACGACCTCGCCGTCCTGTGGCTCGACCGCAGCGTCGGAGCGTCGATCATCCTCGACGGCCGATTGAGACAGGGCGTTTCCGGAGGTGCCGGAGAAGTCGGCAAACTCGCCCTCCCCGGCGGCTCCCTCCCCGTCGCGGGGAAGGCCAGCGGCGGCTTCCACGATCTCGCCGGATCCGAAGCGGTCGTCCGTCTCGCGGGCGAACACGGCATCCCCAAAGCCCCCGTCCACCGCATGCTCACCGACCTCCGAGAGGACGACGAACCCGCTACGGCCGCGTTCATCGCCGAGCTCGCCGAACGCGTGGCGCTGGCGGCGCTCGCCGTCGTCGCGGTCGTCGATCCAGGTCTGATCGTGCTCGCCGGCGACGTGGGCCAAGCCGGGGGAGAACGCCTCGCCAACGCCGTGACGAAACGCCTGACCGTGCTCGACGCGACCCCGACCGACGTCTACCCGTCCACCCTGCCCGACGGACTGATCGTCGACGGCGCGATTCTCACCGGCCTCGAGATCGCCCACGACGACATCTTCGGTGGCGGTCCCGAACCGGCCGAAGCGTGACGGTCGGACTTCCGGAAGACGTCATCCACGTCACAGGCTCTTTTCTGCGTCGCCCGGTTTAGGGTGGACGGGACCAACCCGCCCAGGGACCCCTAGCGGCCTTGAGGATACGAAGGAGTCGACATGTCCACGCACGACGAAGTGCCCAGTTTGTACGGTCCAGGTAAGACGGTCAAGCGCGTCCGGGTCCGAAGCCTTCAGCAGGCGAAGGAACGCGGCGAGAAATGGGCGATGCTGACCAGCTACGACCAGTACACCGCCGCCCTGTTCGACGGGATCGGCATCCCCGCGCTCCTCATCGGCGACTCCGCCGCGAACAACGTCTACGGCTACGAGACGACCATTCCGATCAGCATGGAGGAGCTGCTGCCGCTCGTCGCGGCCGTCGCCCGCTCCACGGAGCGGACGCTCGTCGTCGCGGACCTTCCCTTCGGATCCTACGAGGCCGGGCCCGAGCAGGCCCTGGCCAGCGCCGTTCGCTTCATGAAGGCCGGCGCGCACGCCGTCAAACTCGAAGGCGGCGTTCGGATGAAGGCCCAGATCGCCGCGTTGACGTCGGCGGGAATCCCCGTCATGGCGCACATCGGTTTCACCCCGCAAAGCGAGCACGCCGTCGGCGGTTACCGCGTCGCGGGTCGCGGCGACGCCCACGCCGTCGCCGAGGCGGGAGCCTTCGCCGTCGTGCTGGAGATGGTCATGTCCGACGTCGCCGCTCGCATCACGAGGGAACTCGCCATTCCGACGATCGGGATCGGGGCGGGTTCCGACACCGACGCGCAGGTCCTCGTCTGGCAGGACATGGCGGGGCTCCGCCAGGGCCCGGCGCCGCGTTTCGTCAAGCGGTACGCCGACCTCGCCTCCGTCCTGACCGAGGCCGCGACCCGGTACGCCGACGAGGTTCGCGAGGGCGTCTTCCCCGCCCCCGAACACGGCTTCTGATCGAACCGCCCGTCACGCCGGGACGCTCGGCGTGACGGGCCATCACCGCACCGCCACCGAGTCCGACACGTCTCCACAGAGTGCGGTCCAGCGGCGTCCAAGAACCCGGTAGGTCGTATGGGCGAGAACAAAAGCGGAGTCACCAGATGATCCCGGCCAAGAACAGCGGCACCTGCCGGTAGCCCCCAGCTCACCTCGTCCGCTCCCCGCGCACGGGGATATGGCCCCCTCAGCGACTCCCGAGTCTCGCGCGTGGTCACCTTCCGCGGCTTGGTGGGTCTCTTCTCGCCATCCCCGCAGAAGGTTGTGGCCTCGTACGCCGCCCCACCAAGCCGAGAGTTGCGGGCCACCCGATTTCCGGGCGTGAAGTGGGCCCGAAGTGAGAAGGTTCGTCGTGGTACGGCCCAGCGAACCGGTGGCGACATCCGCTCCGCACCGCAGGGCCGGCCGTTGCGCGAACGGGGTCCACTCCGACTGAGGTTGATGCGTGAACGTCCTCAGAGGAGGACCGCTTCGATGATCGGAGACGTGTGGAACTCAGTCCGTCGGCAGGTCCCGGTGGCGGCGGAAGATCGAGAAGTACAGGGACAGCCAGCTCGTGGCCATGCCGGCGGCGGCGATCCACATGACGGTAGGCGTCCCGAACAGTTCGGCGACCCCGCCCGCCAGTACCGCGCCGATGGCGACGATGCCGGTGAACAGGAAGCGGAACGTCGCGTTCATCCTGCCCAGCAGGCGATCGGGGGTGGCGGCCTGTCGATACGAGATCTTCAGGACGTTGTCGACACCGATCGCCATCGCCAGTAGCGCCCAGCCGGGCGTGGCCAACCACCACCAGTCAGCGACCGTCATGAACGGCAACGTCAGCGCCCCCGGTGCCGCGAGCGCGCCGACCATCCAGATTGCCCGACTCGACCCGAGCAGTCGGGAGATGCGCCGCGCCAGCATCGCGCCCACGAGGCCGCCCGCACCGCCGATGGCGAGGAAGCCGCCGAGCACCGCCGCCGACAGTCCGAGCTCGGATACGAGCATGATCGGGGCCATCGTCAGGAGCATCGTCATGAACAGGTTCACCAGCACGCCGCAGATCGCCAGGGGACCGAGCCCGGGATGTTTGAGGACGTGCCGGACGCCTTCGCCGATGTCCTTCCGGAGGCTCGGTCGCGTCGTCTCAACGATCGTGATCGGTTCGGGCGCTCGGACGAAGGCCAGGTACGACGCGGAGACGAGGAAGCCGACGGCCTCGATCGCCAACGCGATCGGCGCGGAGAGCCACTGGACGAGGTAGCCGCCGACTCCTCGGCCGGTGATGGTCGCGAAGGAGTCGAGCGAGACCAGCGCCGAGTTCGCCCCGGTCAGGTCGTCACGGGAGACGACGCGGGGCAGGAAACTCTGGCTGGCGACGTCGAAGAAGACGGTGCCGACTCCGGCGACGAGCGCCACCGTGTACAGCTGCGTCATCGTCAGTTCGCCGTACCACCAGGCGATCGGGACCGAGGCCATCACGACGGCGCGAATCAGGTCCGCCGTCACCATCACGGGTCGACGGCGCATCCGGTCGACCCACGCCCCAGCGGGCAGTCCGATCAGGAGGAACGCGGCCGTGCTCATCGCGCCGAGCAGCCCCACCTCCCATGCGGAGGCGTCGAGGGTCAGGACGGCGACCAGGGGCAGCGCCAGGTAGCCGATGTGGTGGCCGAATTTGGCGAAGGTCGCCGAAAGGAACAGCCGACGGAAGTCCGGCTGCCGGAACAGGGGGCGTCGGGTCATGGAGGGGGGATCGATAGTGGTCGTCACCTCGTCAAGGTGCACGCGGGTGTCGGCCGTCGGCCCAGGATTTAGTCTGGGCTGAATCCAACGCCGAGTAGGGGAGATGGCCGTGATCGAACTCGACATGTCGGTGGACGACGTGGCCAACACGCGACTCGCGAGGTCTCCACTGTGGGAGGTGACGGGTAGCCTGCGAGTTCTCAAGGAACCAAGGGAACACCCCGGTCACGCGTGGTGGGTGGCGCAGACCGTTCCCCGGCTGAAGGCGGCGAACCTGGACCTTGGGCTGCTGTCGGATCTGGTGCCCGTCCCGACTCGAGTGTTGCCCGCGTTCCTCGCGCCCCCGCCGTGCGTGACCGGCCCAGACCTCGGCACCGAACTCGCGCGGCTCGCGGCGCTGCCCCCGGATCGCATCCGCGAAGGCGTCACCATGTTGCCCGGCGAACCGACGACGCGTCTGGCGGCACTGCGTGACGATCCGGAACGCTGGATTCCCGAACTCGTGGAGACCATCCAGCGGTACTGGGACGTCGCCTTGGCGCCGTACTGGCCCCGCATCAAGACCTTGTGCGACAGCGACATCACCTACCGGGCGCGGCGGCTCGCCGAGGGCGGCGCGGCGCGACTGTTCGCCGACCTCTCGGATCAGGTCTCCTGGCACAGTGGACGACTGACGATCCGCAGCGACTTCGAGCGCAGTCTCGCGCTCGGTGGACGAGGACTGCTTCTGGTGCCGTCGGTGTTCATCGGCACGCGCGTGTTCTCGGTCGTCAACGAGCACTGGCAGCCGACCGTCCGGTACCCGCCACGGGGGCTGGCGATGCTGTGGTCGCAGGGGGCACCGCCCGTCCCCGCGGCGCTCGCCGAGGTGATCGGACGTTCCCGGGCCGCGATCCTCGCGGCGCTGGTGACGCCACAGTCGACGACCGACCTCGCGCTCCACTGTGACTTGTCGCCGGGCGCGGTGTCTCAACACCTGCGGCTCATGCACTCGGCCGGCCTGGTCGCCCGTCACCGAGACGGCCGCTATGTCCTCTACTCCCGCAGCGACTCGGCCGAGGCCCTCCTCGCGGCGGCGGAGTCCTGACGTCACATCGGGTTCTTTCTGGCCCTTCTTCGCGTTGGCGGAACCGTCCGTGCGGTACCGGGGCGACCGAATCGCCACTTACCAGGGTGAGACGCGGAACCTGAAGAGCGCTCCCGCGTGGGGATGTTCGGGGCGTGATCCGCGTGGTCGGGGTTGCCGTACCTCGGTCGAGCGGCCACGACTTTCGGCTTGGCGGGGCGGTGTACGGGTCGGTTGCTTTCTGCCGTGGATGGAAGGGAGACCCACCAAGCCGTGGGGCCGGGCCACCGGACCGCGGCGGGAGCCACGGGTGCGGCTGCTGGTCTCGGGGTGGTCGCTTGGTGGGTCTCTTCTCGCCATTCCCGCAGAAGGTTGTGGCCTCGTACGTCGCCCTATCAAGCCGAGGTCTCGGCCACCCGGATTCCGGGGCGTGACGTGAGCCTGTCGGGAGGCGCACGGCCCCCGCGGACGATGCCGACGCACGACTAGGCGACCTCTTGGGATTGCGTTCCCGGCCAAGTCTGAGTGGGGTCCTTCTCGCGTGGGCTCTACCGATCCCAGGTTTGTCTATCGTGGGGGGTTTGGGTCAGGGTTGACGTATGTCCAAATATCTGGCGTGCATGTTCGCTGGGGCGTTGCTGGTCGGCATCGTCATCGAGGTCAATACCGATGGTGAGCAGGCCGTGGCCTGGGCGCCGTGGATGCTCGCGTTCATGGTGGCGACGACGCAGGCGGCGATGGTCGGCGCGTGGTCGGGCCAAGCTCGCGACTGGGCCATTGCCAATGAAGTCGACGCTCGGATCGACCGCTTCACGGACATCGCGGAGACGCTCGACGGGCAGCCGCTGTGCGAGGTGGAACTGACCGTCCACTCTCCAGACTTCACCGCGTACCGCACGACGGCGGTGACATTGCGCGACATACGGTCTCGTCGTGAGGTCGGCGATGAGTTGAACGTCGTCCGGCCATCGCCGGATCATCCCAACGTGCACATCGTCCGTCTGAATCATCGCGTCCACGAGTTCGGTCCCGATTCGTTCGCCCCGCGGCGGTCCACCGCCAGGTACAACCCACCGGTACCGCGCGAGTTGATCCCGGTGATCGGGGAGTCCTCTCGCCCACTCCGGTCCTTCGTTCGCTCCATGCTGGTCAGCGCCGCCTGTGTGGCGGCATTCGTCTTGGGGGCGGCGGGTTGGGCGGCCATGGACGGCGGTTCGGTTCTGGGACAGGACGATCCCGCGAGTCTGAGCTGGCAGTACGACCAAGGGAACGGAGCCCGGAAATGACACCGGCGTTGCAGGTATGGAAATGCGTCAACGCACTGCTGTTGGGCGCGGCGTGCGTCGCCATGTGGTTCGGTCTCCTCGACGGGCAGCGATATGAACAGCTCTCGGTCGGGTTCGGTGTTCCGGGTGCGTTGTCGACCATGGGTTGGTTGGCCGTACGCCCACGATGGGTGCTCGACGGCCACATCGAACGCTCGCGCAGGAATGGGACTCTCATGCCGGCTCGGGTCGAGGTGTTGACCCAGCTGTCCGCCACCGGTCGCCGCCGCGATTATCGACTGACGCTCACGGCGGTTCCTCGCGACGCGGCCACATATCAGGGAACCACCACAGTGCGGATCTCCCGGTTTCGGGCCGTCGCCCTGCGCCCGGGCGCGGTCGTGTGGGCGATCGCGGCCCAGCACGACCCTGCGCGGCTGAACCTTGTTCCCATACGGCTGAAGGATTCCGTCGCGGTCGACTGGACTGAGGTCAGCTCGCAAGCCGCGACGCGGACGCCACTGGGACCGGTCGACGGGGCCGTTCGGCGAACCTGGTTCGTGCTGCTCGCCGACCCGGAACGGTGGCTGTTCCGAATCGGCTGCGCCGCGCTCTTCGGTCTCGGGGCTTGGCTCGCCTGGTTGATCGCTGTGGCGCTGTGACGCGAGCGGGTCAAGCGTCCACATCGAAGACACTGTTCGGTCAGGGACGGAGCACGCCTGAGCGCGCCGAAGTCGATGAGGACACAGCCCCATTACCCCGCGCGCTCCTCGTTGACGTCTCCAGTGGTCGGCTCGACGTGATCCCAGCAGCCATGGCAGATCGACCTGCCACAGATTGCGGTGGGATCACTGGACGAGACCGCGGGTGCCGCCCACGATTCAGAACGACAGGCTGTTGTAGCCGTACGCGAGGATGCGAAGTTCGCCGCAGTTCAGCTCGCCGAGGAGGTCCTCCCACTCGTCACCGAGCTCGTTGCCGTCCTCGTCCGCATCCAGCAATCGCCCGACGAACTCGGCCAGTTCCTCGGTCTCTGGGTCGGTGTCGGTGTCGGCCAGCGCGATCAGCCCAAAGACGAGCCCGACGCGGTCCTGCGGACTGAGCGTCGCGAAATCGTCGATGACGAGGTGCTCGTCGGTGCCCCCGTGCAACGCGACCCGGCTGGATTCGGCGATGCTCGCACCCGTGAGGGGCCGCGGCCCCACCGCGTCCCAGTCGATGGCCACGTCGATCAGTTCGGGCGTGTGGACGGCCAGTTCGCTGATGTCGGCGGCGATGTGCGTCCTGGTCCACAGTGTTACTTCGTCGAGGCCGTCATAGGGGCCGCCGGGAACACCGCTGCCGCCGATCCGATCGCCGTGAGCGTTGAACGACACCTCCGTCAGCCCTGGAACGGTGACCCGGGTGTGCGGATAGAGGTCGTATTCGACGACGTCGGTGCCGTCGTAGGCCCGGATCTGAAAGGTCTCGCCCCTGATGCCGAGCGCCCAGTTGCCTTCCCGCACATAGTTCTCGGCCGCGCGTCGCACGTCGGTGAGGTTGTTCCGGAGCTCGATGTGCTCCCAACCGCCGCCACCTTGGAAGAACGACCCCTCGAACACATAGAAACCGGTCACAGCGACAATCATCCATCCGTTGGCGAGGTTGGAGTGCGTCGCCCGGCGACGGCGTTCGACTCGATCTGCGTTCATGGCGCGGCCGGGCACCGCGACGACGGCCGCATTGCTGTGCGAGGTGCGCGGCCAACGAGCGATTGCGAGCACCGGGGCGGGTGCGAATTATTGCGTGCAGGGCGATCCGGACCCGTGCCGCCCTCGGGCGTGCGGCGGCGCGAGCGCAGGGTGGTCCGGTATCGTCGGGCCGCATCGTCGGGTCGACCGACAGCGGGGGGGAAGACGATCGGGGTGGACTTGAGCGAGGGCACGCGGTGAACGACGACGATTCGACCCCGGTCGCGTCCGTGGCGCGGACGCGGTTCGTGGTGCTCGTTCTCGTCGTCGCCGTGTTCGGGGCCGTCATCCTCGTCCTGGGCCCTCCGGACCCGGAGGGGCTGCGGGCGTCCGTGGCGAACCTCGGCCCGGCGGCACCGTTCCTCGCCGTCGGGGGCATCGCACTCGGCATCCTCGTGATGATCCCGCGCACGATCATGTCGATCGCGTCCGGCCTGCTGTTCGGATGGCTGCCCGGCTTCGCTTACATCATGATCGGGTGCCTCCTCGGGGCGTCCCTCGGTTACGCCCTGGGTCGCTTGCTGGGGCGGGACTTCGTCGCCGATCGCCTCCGGCGCTGGGGCGGCGCTTCCGGCGGCACCGCCGGTTCACTGCGCGTCCGGGCCGTCGCGTACGTCCAACGGCGGATCGCCCTCTTCGACGGCTGGCTGGGCGAACACGGCGTGATCGGCGTGTGGATCGCCCGCATCATCCCGCTGTCCCACTACGGCCTGCTGTCCTACACGTGCGGGACGTCGTCCGTCGGTTACCGGGCCTTCGCGCTCGGCACGCTGATCTCATCCGTCCACGGCGCACTCGGCTACACCGCCGTCGGCGGCGCCGTCCTCGGGGAAGGCGGATTGCCGCTCGCGCTGGGACTGGCCATCGCACTGAACCTGTTCAGCGTATCGATCCTGCTGATCGCCCGGCGCGTCATGCGCCGACGTGGCATCGTCGCCGAAGCAAGGAAAAGTGTCGCGACAGGCAATCCGTGAGGGCTGATCGTCTCGGCGTCGACGGCAGGGGAGAATGGCCCGCATGGGTTGGATTCAGCGCTACTCGCGCGTCATCGCCAGCACCGCCCTGGCCGCGATGGTCCTGCCGTTCCTGGTGTCCGGGATCAGCACCGCCACGACCGTCCCGCCGGTCTACCTCGCGATCGGTCTGACGATCCTGATCACCGCCGGTCTTTTCCTCATGGCCAAGCACGCCCGCGAGACCGCCGAGCGCGACCGTAGAGAACGCTAGGCCCGCTTCGCCTCGGCGAGCTGTCGACGCAGCACACCGTGCGCCTCGACCAGCGACGGCCCGTGCCACGTCAAGTGGCGACCCGACACGAGCGCGCACGGGATCCCCGGAAACGCCTCCGGCCCGTCCTCGGACGTGAACTCGTACGGTTCGTCCGGCAGCACCACCAGATCGGGCCGGGCGTCGTTCAACTCCGTGATCGGCACCTTCGGATACGGCTCCGTCGAGCCGGCGTACACGTTGTCGACGCCCAGCCGACGCAGGACGTCCCCGGAGAACGTCGCGGACCCGAGCACCATCCACGGACGCCGCCAGATCGGTACGACGGCGTTCGCCCAGCGGGGGACCGGCTCGGCCCACAGCGCCGCCGCCTCGTCAACCCATTCGGGCCGGGGCAACCGCAGCGCGGCGGTCATCGACGCCGCCGACGCGCACGCCTCGATCACCGTGCGCGGAAACGACACCCACACGTCGACTCCCGCCGCGCGCAACGCCTCCACGTCCTCCCGCCGGTTCTCCTCGGCGTTCGCGAGGACCAGGTCGGGAGCGAGCGCGACGACGTCCGCCACGCGCGGGTACTTGCTGCCGCCGACGCGCTCCGCCGACAGATCCGCCGGATGTGAGCAGTAGTCCGTGACCCCGACGAGAAGCTCCGGCGCGATGAGCGCGACCGTCTCCGTCGTCGAGGGCACGAGCGACACGATCCTGCGCGGGCGCTCGCCGTCGTAGGGGTGCCCGAGGTCGTCCCTCACAGCCCCGACACCCGCACGCCCGCGTGCGTCTTGTACCTGCGGTTGATCGCGATCAGGTTCGCCGTCAACGCCTCGACCTGACCGGCGTTGCGCAGCCGACCGCCGAACACGCCGCGCATCCCCGCGATCCGGCCCGCGAGCGCCTGCACCGTTGCCGCCGCCTCCCGGTCGTCGCCGAGGACGAGGATGTCGATGTCCATCTCCTCGATCGTCGGATCCGCCAACAGGACCGCCGAGACGTGGTGGAACGCCGCCGTCACCCGGGAATCCGGGAGCAGTGCCGCGGCCTGCTGGGCCGCGCTGCCCTCCTCGACGCGCAGTGCGAAAGGCCCCTGCTTGTCGAAGCCGAGCGGGTTGACGCAGTCCACGACGATCCGTCCACTGAGGTGGGTGGCGAGCGAGGTGAGCAGATCCGCGTGGCCCGCCCACGGCACCGCGACGATCACGACGTCCTGTTCCGCGGCGTCCTCATTGCGTCCCGCGTTGATCGATCCCGGAGGGACGTGCGGGAGCGCGGAGAGGTCCGTCGCGACGGCCGTCGCCTTCTCGTTGACCCGCGAACCGATCGTCACCTGCTGGCCCGCGCGCGCCAGCCGGTACGCGAGGCCGCGTCCCTGCTCGCCGGTACCGCCGAGTATCCCCACGGTCAATCCGGACACGTCGGGCAATGCGATGTCCTCAAATGCCATGCCGCCAATAGTGGCAGGATGTGCCGTGGTGGGGCACCCCGGTGCGTCGCGAAACACGTCGGAAACACCGATGGTGGACACTGGCGTCGATTGAGGAGGTGGTGGGTGACATGGAGCGCCAGCAGGAGTTCGTGTTGCGGACCTTGGAGGAACGCGACATCCGGTTCGTGCGGTTGTGGTTCACGGATGTGCTCGGCACGCTGAAATCGGTGAGTGTCGCGCCCGCCGAACTGGAGGCGGCCTTCGACGAGGGGATCGGCTTCGACGGGTCCGCCGTCGAGGGCTTCGCGCGGGTGTACGAGTCGGACATGGTGGCCATGCCCGACCCGACGACGTTCCAGGTGTTCCCCTTCGAGGGCGCGGGCATCGGGGAGAGCGCGCGCATGTTCTGTGACATCGTCACGCCCGACGGAGCGCCGAGCTGGGCCGACCCGAGACACGTCCTGCGCCGCGCCCTCGGCAAGGCCGCGGACGAGGGCTTCACCTTCTACACCCACCCCGAGATCGAGTTCTTCCTACTCGAACCGACCCGTGACGCGTCCTCAGCGCCCGTTCCCGTCGACGACGGCGGCTACTTCGACCACACCACGCACGCCGTCGCCCGCGACTTTCGCCGCCAGGCGATCCTCGCACTGGAACGCATCGGCATCTCCGTCGAGTTCAGCCACCACGAGGTCGCGCCCGGCCAGCAGGAGATCGACCTGCGCTACGCCGACGCGTTGACGACCGCCGACAACATCATGACGTTCCGGCACGTCGTCAAAGAGGTCGCGACGTCCGCCGGGGTCCAGGCCAGCTTCATGCCGAAACCGTTCACCGACCAGCCCGGCAGCGGCATGCACACCCACCTGTCGCTGTTCGAAGGCGAGAACAACGCCTTCCACGATCCGAGCGACGAGATCAAGCTGTCCAAGACGGGCAAGGCCTTCATCGCGGGACTCCTGAAACACGCCCCCGAGTACACGGCGATCACGAACCAGTGGGTGAACTCGTACAAGCGACTGTTCCCGATGCCGCTGCCGAACAAGGTCACCGAGTCGCCCGCGTACGTGTGCTGGGGCCACCGCAACCGCTCCGCGCTCGTCCGGGTGCCCGCCTACGGCAAACCGAACTCGGCGCGCGTCGAACTGCGCTCGCCCGATTCGGCGCTGAATCCGTACCTGGCGTTCGCGGTGCTGCTCGGCGCGGGCCTGAAGGGGATCAAGGAGGGCTACGAGCTCCCTCCGGGCACCGAGGACGACGTGTGGTCGTTGTCGGATCGGGAGCGCCGCGCCGCCGGGTATCGGCAGCTTCCGGCGAACCTCGCCGAGGCGATCGACGCGATGGCGGAGTCGGAGCTCGTCGCGGAAGTGCTGGGGGAGCACGTCTTCGACTTCTTCCTCAAGAACAAGCAGGCCGAATGGGACGAGTACCGGCGACAGGTCACGGCCTTCGAACTGCAGCGCTACCGGGATCTGTAGGGCTGACCGTCTTGGGTGATCCCGGGGCCGGTTCGGCACCGGGGTCGCCTTCTCGTGTACGCGTGCCACAGTGGACGCACATATGGTCGTGCGTTCGTTCTCTCCGTCCGTCGGTGGAACCGGACATCCCGCTTGCGTGAGTGGTCCGTCCGCGTCGTCTCCCCGTCTTCCTGGAGGGTGCTTCGCGGCTCGGTTCGACGGGTCGTGTCCCCCTGCTCGGGATGGACGCGGCCGTACGGTCGGCGCGCGTCCCGTGTGCGTCCATGCGGGGCTCCGCCGTGTCCCCTGGCGCCATAGTGGAGGATTGATTCGACGGTTCAGGGTCGACTCCGGGCGGCCACCGAGGGGCGCGCCCGCGTGGCGGACGATTTCGGACATAGCATCGCAATACTGTCGAAACATGCCAAAAGGTGCCATGCCGACTTAAAGGTCAGGAATGGTACTAATTATAGAAATGGTACTAATGTATTCACCGGCCCGTGATCAGGCATTTTGATCTTGGCGAGACTTCGGCAATTTACATTTCCGCTGGTGAGCGAGTTTCTTGAAAAATGTTGGAATATGGGGTTCCCTTCTCGTGGGTAGCCTTGTACGCTCTTGCCTTATGAACAAAGGAATGAAGAAAATGCAGGCCGTCGCCGACCGCCTGCTGGAGAAGTTCGTCCCGCACGCCTCTGCTCAGGCCGTCGAGTGCGACACCCTCTATCGCTGCGTGTCGGGTCGTCAGCAGCAGCGCAAGTGCTGCGCCTACCCGAGTGGAATCAGCTGCACCTCATGGGTTTACAACGGCGTCAAGTGTTAGTCGACAGTAGAGCTTAAGTCGGGCCCGGCCAGTGTTTCTGGTCGGGCTCGGCTACGGTCGAATTGGTCTTGAATGGCTCGTTGAGTCGTATCAGAGGGTATTCTTCGCTCTCATTCAGGCGAGCTGAACTTCAGTTCAATGAATCAAAGATATCAATTATGGATCTTTCCTTCTATTGGCGTTCGTTGTATTCTCTGGACCATGAATAATGGAATGAAGAGAATGCGGTCGGTCGCTGATCGACTGCTGGAGACATTCGTGCCGCACGCGTCCGCTCGCGCTGCGGAATGCGCGTACGAGTACCGCTGCGTTCACGGGACGAGCGGAAGCACGAGGCAGCGCCGCTGGTGCTGTTACAACGCCAACGGCTCGAAGAGCTGCGGCGGCTGGGCGAATTACCAGACCGGCTGCTGACACCCGCCCGGAACTTTTCTCGAGCCCGGCCCGTGATTCCTGGCCGGGCTCGACCGTAGAGTCGTCCTCGGGAATCCCACTGATGATGGTGAATATTTAATGATCTTTCTGACTATTGCGGTCGTCCTCCTCGCGCTTCTGTGCCTGGCGAACCTGTTGTTGATCTTCGCCGTCTTCCGTCGGCTGAGGGAACACACGGCCGAACTGAGTCGACTGTCCCGTGGCGCGCCGCAACCGTTCCGTGACGAACTGGTCGGTCAGTCCGTACCGACCTTCGAAGCCTCGGCGATCGACGGCACCGCCGTCACCGGCGCCGGACTGGTCGGGCGTCCCGGTCTCGTGGGCTTCTTCTCAGCCGGTTGCGAACCCTGCCACGACCAAGCGCCCAAGTTCGCGAAGTGGTCGAGCGTGGGAGGCGGCGGCGCCGCGACCATCGCGGTGGTCACAGGGGACGGTCCGCAGGCCGAGGAACTGGTCGAGGCGTTCCGCGACCGGGCCACCGTCGTCGCCGAGCCCGACGCCTCCGTCGTCGCCTCGGCGTTCGGAATCGAGGCGTTCCCGACCTTCCTGCGAATCGACGCCGAGGGCACCATCACCGACACGGGGGTCGAGGTGCGCGACGTTGTGGCGCTGGCCGCCGAACTGACTCGACACTAGTGATGTCCGACAGCACCGCCACGCCGGAACAGCCCCGTCGTCCGCTCCGCGAGCTGGCCGGAGTGTGGCGAACGGTATGGAGGGCCGGGAGGTGGTTGGCCGCAGCGCAACTGGCCATCACCGTGATAACCGGGCTCCTGCCGGCGACCACGGTGTGGTTGATGAAACTGGTCATCGACGCGCTCGCCGCCGACCGCGCCGGGACCGCCATCGGCGCGGGCTGCGGCCTGGCTGCGGCCGGCCTCCTCACCATGGTTCTGGCGCATGTGAACAGCTATCTGCGAAGCGAGCTGCAGCGCCGGATCGACCGCCTGATGCGAGACCAGCTCTACACCGCCGTCAACGCCTTCCAAGGGCTGTCACGCTTCGAAGACCCACAGTTCCTGGACCGGCTCCGAATGGCCACACAGGTGAACGGCCCGGCCCTCGACCCCGTCACCAGCGGCATGTTCGACGTCGGCCGGAACGTGATAACCCTGGCCACCCTGATCGGCACGCTCTTCGTGATCAGCCCGATCATGACGGCGGTCGTCATCGCCGCCGCAGTACCCGCGCTGCTCGCGGAGATCTCGCTCGCCAGGCAACGGGTGGGGATGTACCTCGGCATGTCCGCGTCCATGCGACGACAGTTCTTCTACTCCAGCCTGATCACCGACGTCGACGCCGCCAAGGAGGTACGCCTCTTCGGGCTCGGCGACTTCCTCAAAGGACGCGTACTGCGCGGCCTCGGTGAGGTGCAGTCCGCCGAACGTCGGCTCGACCGCAGGGAACTGCGCACCCAGTCGCTCCTGGCGCTCCTGGGCGCCATCGTCTCCGGGCTCGGCCTGGTGTGGGCGGTGTACGGCGCGGCGACCAAGGTATTGACCTTGGGCGATGTATCGGCCTTCGTGGTCGCGATCGCCGGTACCCAAGGTGCCCTGGCATCGCTGGTCACCGGCATCGCCGGCGGGCACGAGGCGCTGCTCATGGTCGGCCACCACTCAGCCGTCCGCGAGTGCGCCGACGACCTGCCACCGACCACCCGACCCGCCGCACTCGCACCGTCGCTGCGACAGGGCATCGAGGTACGCGACGTGTGGTTCCGTTACGCCGACGACCATCCATGGATCCTGCGCGGCGTCGACTTCACGATCCCGCACGGACAGGCGGTCGCGCTCGTCGGACTCAACGGCGCGGGCAAGAGCACCCTCGTCAAACTCCTGTGCCGCTTCTACGACCCGGACCGTGGCTCGATCCGATGGGACGGCGTCGACATCCGCGACGTCGATCCGGCGGAACTGCGCCGCCGAATGGGAGTCCTGTTCCAGGACTTCATGTCCTACGACCTGACCGCGATGGAGAACGTCGGCATCGGCGACCTCGACCGCGTCGACGATTCGTCCCAGGTCGAGAAGGCGGCCCGCCACGCCGGAATCCACGACGACGTGGCCGGCCTGCCGCGCGGTTACGACACCATGCTCAGCCGCAGTTTCTTCCTGGAGGAGGAGAAGGACGACCCGGACACCGGCGTCGTGCTCTCCGGTGGCCAATGGCAGCGGCTCGCGCTCGCCCGCACTTTCATGCGAGACAGCCGGGACCTGCTCATCCTCGACGAGCCGAGCGCCGGACTCGACGCTCGCGCCGAGCACGAGATCCACGAGCGACTGCGCGCCCACCGCGCCGACCACACGAGCCTGCTCATCTCGCATCGGCTCGGCACGATCCGGGACGCGAACCTCATCGTCGTCCTCGCGGACGGCGTCGTCGCCGAACAGGGCGACCACGACGCGCTGATGGCCGCCGACGGTCCGTACTCGGAGCTGTTCCGTATGCAGGCCAGCGGTTATGACGCCGCCGCGACCGGGCAGGAGCCGTGACCGTCGTCGCGACCGTCGCGGTCGCCGTTACCGTCGTTGCCGTGATCGGTGGCCTCGCGTTGTGGTGGTTTCGTCGGACTTTTCTCATCACGACCGTGTCGGGGCGCAGTATGCAGCCGACGTACCACGACGGGGACCGGCTTCTGGTTCGGCGGACGACGGCCGCCGCCGTCAAACGCGGCGACGCCGTGGTGTTGACCAGCGACCAGCCACCACGTCGCGAGTCCTCCGTGGAAGGCGAATCGGACGTGACGTGGCGCGAACCCGGGAAACTCATCATCAAGCGCGCCGTGGCCCTGCCCGGTGACCCGGTACCGGCCGGGATCCCCGTCCCCGACCGGACCGTACCGGCCGGTCGGCTGGTCATCCTCGGCGACAACGCCGACGCCAGCTACGACTCCCGAGCGGCCGGCTTCTACGCCGTCGACAACCTGGTCGGGGTGGTCCTCCGCTCCATGAGCTGAGCCGGCGCCGGTGGTCGCGTTTCGCGGCTTGGTGGGCTCTTCTCACCATCACCGTAGAAGGGCGTGGTCGCGTACATCGCCCCACCCAGCCGTACTTCTCGCCCCACCAAGGCGTACTTCTCGGTCCACCCGGCCTTAGTGATCCCCGCGCACACGAGGGTTGTTCGAGGGAGGTGGGGGAGTCAGCTGACGGCGGGGGTCGCGGTGAGGGTCTTGGTTGTCAGGTCGAAGGTCGCGGTGGGGCCGAAGGGGACGGTCCGGGGGTTGTCGCCGTGTCCGATGGGGAGGCCGCCGAGGATGGGGATGTTCAAGGGCTCCAAGCGATCCCGCAGGACGTCGAGGATGTCCCAGTCCCAGTCGTCGTCCTCGCAACCGGTGAACTGGCCGAGCGCGAGCCCCGCCACGCCGTCGAAGACTCCGGAGCGCAGCAACTGCGTGAGGATGCGGTCCGCACGGTACGGCTCCTCGTTCACCTCCTCCATGAACAAGATCGCGTCGGTGTAGTCGGGCAGCGTTCCGGTGCCGATGGCGTCGACGATGAGCGACAGGTTCCCGCCGAGCAGGGGGCCCGTCACGGTGCCTTCGCCGCTGGTCAGGGCGATCGTCGGTTCGCCGTCGATGGCCCGCACCGTGACCGGGTCCGTCGTCATGAGCGCTCGCCGCAGGGCCTCGGCCGTCTCCGTGTCGTGGTCGTTGGCGAAGGTCGTCACGACGGGTCCCGCGACGCTCGCGACGCCGTGCACGTACAGCGCGGAGTGCAGCGCCGTGATGTCGCTGTAGCCGACGACGGGTTTCGGGTCGCGACGGGCGGCCGCGAAGTCGACCCGGTCGACTATCCGGCTCATGCCGTAGCCGCCACGCGCACAGAAGATCCCGCGCACGGTGTCGTCGCGCAGCGCGTCGTTGAGTTCCGTGACTCGCGAGTCGTCGTCCCCGGCGAGGTAGCCGAGCCGGTCGTACAGGCCGGGCGCGACCTGGACGGTCAGGCCCCAGCTTTCGAACAGGGCGATTCCCGCCGCCGTCTTTTCGGGGGTGGGCGGTCCGGACGGCGTGACGAGGCGAACCGTGTCGCCGGGGCGCAGCGCGGGGGGACGGAGCAGGGTGTCTTGAGGGGTCATCGCGGCCAGACACTACCGGAAGCGGCGCGCCGCCTCAAGACTCCGAGACGGCCCCGATCGGCGGACGCCGCGATCTCGGAGCGGTCGACGTGTCGACCTTCGATCGCCGATCGAGCCTGGGAGTCCGAACGAAACCCTCCAGGGAACCCGCGCACCGATGAGCGGTCGACCATACGAGCGCCGAACCTCGTGGCTTGTGAGTGAGCGTGCCGTCGTCGGCCGTGTTCGACCACCCGGAATCGGCGGGCTTTTGTGGCGACTCTCGCGGCGTGCGTCGCGGTCGTCACCCGCCAGCGTGAATTAGTCTTGCCGAGATGGGAACCGCACTGGTCGTTGAGAACTCACCGCACTGGCACCTGGGGCGAATCGAGGCGTGGCTCGCCGACACCGGCCTGGAGCCGGTCGTCGTCCGCCCGTACGACGGCGACTCGCTCGACGCGTCCGGGCACGCCGCGATCATCGCTCTCGGCGGTGGTCGGGGCGTCGACTGGACGCCCGAGTTGACGAAACTGCTGCGCACCGCCGTCGCCGAACACACCCCGACGCTCGCGTTCTGTTCCTCCGCTCGCGCGCTCGCCACCGACTTCGGTGGTGTCGTGACGCCGGTCGAACGTTTCGCTCCCGGCCCGCGTCTCGTGGCCCGCCGCGACGCCGCGGCCGACGACCCGCTGTTCGGACTGGCCCCGATGGCGCTCGACGTCGTGTGGTGGCGCCACGAGGACCTGACCGAGCTGCCCCCCGAGGCGCAGCTGCTCGGAGCCTCGCCGCACGGCGTCCCGGAGATCTTCCGCATCGGTGACCGCGCTTGGGGAATTCAATCGCACATCGAGTTCGACTCCACGATGGTCGTCAAGCTCGGGGGCGAGGAGGAACTGGGCCAGCGCGTCGACATGATCGCCGACTACATCGACCAGACGTGGCGCCCGATCATCGCCCGTTTCACGGCGCTCGCGACGGGCCGCGTCGCCGGGACTCCACTGCCGATACTCGGCCAATGAGTCGTCTCGCGGATCGCCAACTCGCGCGGTTGCGCGAGACCGATGACGAGATCGACGCCGCCCTCTCCGAGGACTCCGGCCTGCGGGAACGTGTCCGCGCCGTCCTGGGGGCGTCGGACGCCCTGGGCGACCACCTGGTCGCCAACCCCGGCCTGTGGCGGGCGCTGGCTCCCGGCGCGTCCACCGACATGGACGAATTCGACGCGGCGACCGACCGTGACTCGCTGCGCTCCGCGTACCGCCGTCGGCTGCTCCAGATCAGCGCGGACGACCTGACCGGCGACGGCGACATTCGCACCGTGGCAGCGCGATTGTCCGATCTGGCCGATGCCACTCTCGAAGCGGCGATGCGGATCGCGCGCGAGCAAAATCCGGCCGAACACGACACGGCCCGCCTCGCGATCATCGCGATGGGCAAGTGCGGTGCCCGCGAACTCAACTATGTATCTGATGTGGACGTCCTGTTCGTCGCCGAGGGCGACCTGACCGTGGCGACCTCGTGGGCCGTCGCGACCATGACCCTGTGCGGCGAGGTCGCATGGCCCGTCGACGCGGGACTGCGGCCCGAGGGTCGCAGCGGAGCGCTCGTCCGCACCGTCGACAGCTACGTCGCCTACTACGAGAAGTGGGCGAAGACCTGGGAGTTCCAGGCCCTGTTGAAGGCCCGACCAGCAGCCGGCGACATCGAGCTGGGCGACGAGTGGCTGGAGGTCGCCTCGCCGCTGATCTGGCAGACGGTCGAGAGTTCCGGCGTCGTGGACGAGATCCGGGTGATGCGCCGACGTGTCGTGTCGGCGCTGTCCGGGCCCGACACGGAGAACGAGATCAAGCTCGGCCCCGGCGGTCTGCGCGACATCGAGTTCGCCGTCCAACTGATGCAGCTCGTGCACGGCCGCAGCGACTCCAAGCTGCGCGTCACCTCGACAATGGACGCCCTCGACGCGTTGACGGACGGCGGTTATCTCGCGCGCACCGACGGGGAGTCGCTGCGCGACAGTTATCAATTCCTGCGCACGGTCGAGCATCGGCTTCAGTTGCAGAAACTACGTCGAACCCACCGCATGCCCGACGACGCGCCGTCCAGGCACTGGCTCGCCCGGGTCATGGGGTACACCGGCTCGGACGAGCTGCGCGCCGACTGGCGACGCCACGCGTCGGCGACGCGCCGCCTCCACGAGAAGCTGTTCTACCGGCCACTGCTGGAGGCCGTCGCGGAGGTCCCTGCGGCGGGACTGCGATTGACCCCGGACGCCGCCCGCGCCCGGCTCGTCGCGCTCGGATTCGAGGACCCGGCCGGGGCGTTGCGACACATCTCGGCGTTGATCGCGGGCGTGTCGCGAACCGCCGCGATTCAACGGACTCTGCTTCCGGTCCTATTGGGGGAGTTCGCCTCCGCACCCGAACCCGACCGTGGCCTGCTCGCGTATCGGAAGGTCTCGGAGAAACTCGGGCGGACGCCCTGGTACCTGCGATTGCTCAGGGACGGCGGCCCGATCGCGATCCGCCTCGCCCGCATCCTGGCGACGTCCCGGTACGCCACGGACCTGCTCATGCGCGATCCGGCGGCGCTGCGACTGCTCGCCAACGACGAGGACCTGCGCCCACAGACGCCACGCGTACTGCTCGACGGCATGGCCGCCGCCGCGGACCGACACCGCTCGGATCCGGACGCGGCGATCTCCGCCGTCCGCGCGATCCGACGCAGGGAACTCCTGCGGATCGCGTTCGCGGATCTGCGCGGCCTCCTCGACGTCGGCCAAGTCGGCACGGCCCTGTCCGACGTCACCGACGCCGTCCTCCACACCGGACTCACCATCGCGAGGCGCGACCTCGGTGACGGCCCGAGCATGGCGATCATCGGCCTGGGCCGCCTCGGCGGACGGGAGAACTCCTACGCGTCGGACGCCGACGTCCTGTTCGTCTACGACGGGGAGTCCTCCGAGGCGGGAATGGCGACGGCGATCGTGGACCGGCTGCGGGCGCTCCTGGTGGCTCGGGGCGCCGAGCCGCCCTTGAAAGTGGACGTCGATCTGCGGCCGGAGGGTCGGCAGGGTCCGATCGTGCGGAGCCTGAGCGCGTACCGCCGCTATTACGAGCGGTGGTCGTCCGGCTGGGAGGCGCAGGCGCTGCTGAGAGCGCGGCATTGCGCGGGCGACGCGTCGTTGGGCGCGCGGTTCCTGGAGGCGATCGCGCCGGTCCGGTACCCGGAGGAGGGTCTGTCGGGCGAGCAGCTGGTCGAGTTGCGGCGGATCAAGGCGCGAGTCGACACGGAGCGGCTGCCTCGTGGCGCCGACCGGCTCACTCACGTCAAGCTCGGGCCCGGCGGTCTGACCGATGTGGAGTGGAGCGTGCAGTTGACGCAGTTGCAGAACGCGGCGCGACTGACCTCGCTGCGGACCACGTCGACGATGGCGGCCCTCGAACACGCGCGCACCAACGAGTTGCTGACGACCACCGACCACGAGTATCTGACGGAGAGCTGGCTCTTGGCGTCGGCCATTCGAAACGCGCTCACCTTGGCTCGGGGCGCGGCGAGCGATCAACTGCCGCGATACGGTTCGGAGCTCGCCGCGATCCTGGCGGTGCTGCGTCGCCCCGACGATGAGGACCCGGGGTCCTTTGTCGACGAGTACCTACGGGTGGCCCGGCACGCGCACGGTGTGGCGGAGCGCGTCTTCTACGGGGATTGACGTCGCCGACGGGCTCGCGTGACGCCGAGCGCGATGATCGCGCCGAGGCACACGACGGCGACGGGGATCGCGATGATCGACTCGGTGAGCGCGACGAAGGCGGCGAGGCAGAGCAGGAACAGCGTGGTGTAGCTGAAGCCCCTGCTCGATAGGAAAATTCGCATTGGTCGATCCTAGGGTGGGATCGGCCGAAGGGCCACCCATCCGGGACGTTCGGCCCCATTGAACCAGGTCAATGGCATCGATTCGCCTTATGCATCCATAAAGACGTGTCGACCTGGATCGGCGGGGGTCGCTCGCCGCCGTCGCGTCTTCGACGGGACGGTGCCGTGTTGTCCGCCCGCTGAGGGCGGCCGACCTGAAGCCCGTTTCAGCCGGCTTTAGCGTGGCTTCAGCGAATAGGGGTTACGTTCACCGTAGGGGAGGAGGTCGGAGGCCCCCGGAGGTCGGCGAGGGGGATCGGTGTTTCGGGGTGCGAGTTCGATTGCCCCTGATGTGCTGCGCCCCTGGTGATCGGTGCGTCGACCAGGCTCTGTGGAGCGATATCGGGTCGCGCCTCGGTCGATTTCAGGACGGGGAGCCGAGCGCCCGCCGATGGCGAACGACGGATCACTCCCGTGCCGCTCGCCGGATCGCACCGGATCAAGACGATCGCACCGGCTCAAGACATCGAACCCACTCCGGACACCGGCTCGCCTTCGTGTCAATGGCCGACGTCACCGAAGGCCGCAGGCCTCTCCCTGAACCGTCGGCTCCGGGAGAGGCCCGCGAATGTTCGTCCGTGCGACGGCGTCCGCTATGGAACGAGTCGCAACAGCGCCGCCGAGTCCGAGGCGAACTTCTCCTTCGTCCACAACATCGGCAGCATCTTCCCGTCCCGCCACAGCGGCAACTGGTCCGCGTAGTGGGCCTGGAACGCGTGCCCCGAGGCACCCGTCAAGTTGATCCACAATGAATTGTCGAAGTCGGACATGTCGACGACCATGCGCATCGACGGCACCGCGTCCACCTCGTAACCGACGGCCGCGTTCCAGCCGGTCGCGTTGACGAGGCCGTCCCCGCCCGGCGCGGCGACCGTGTCCGCGTTGAACATCCACTCCACGAAACCGATCCCGGAGGTGCCGAGCGTCTGATGGGTGACCGTCAACGTGTGCAGGTCGCCCCACTCCCACGCGTTCGGATCCTTGTCGAGCAACTCCGTCAATTCCGCGACCGCGTCCGTCACGGCGACCTTCAACATGTCGTCGCGGGTCTCGACCGCCGACGTCGACAGGTCGTCCCACCACGGGTCGTCGGGCTCGTTCATCATTCCCGAGACGATGTACGCCCAGCGCTCGCCGCCGCCGGGCTCGCGGCCCTCCGGCATCTCGTCGAACGTCTTCAACAGCAGGTTCCGCCACAGCGAGTTGTAGAACGCTGCGGGAGCCGAGTCGGCGGGTTGTTGCAGGTCCCAGCCGTCCAGCAGGCCGACCGCCGTCTTCTCGACGCCGGTGAAGGACAACGCGCTCAACGCGTCGAGGATCGGTTCGGCGCCCTCGTTCGCCGAGTCGAGCTGCATCGCGTGCATGTCGTCGACACTGATTTTGCCGTCGGCTTCGCTGATCATGTCGCGGATGCGCTGACTGCGGTACCCGTAGGCCCAGTCGTTCGTCAGCAGGTACGGGTACTGGTCACCGATGACCTCGTTGTTCGCCGTCACGATGAAACCCTCGTCGGGGTTCTCCACCACGGGCAGTTCCTCGAACGGTATGTAACCCGTCCAGTCGTAGTCCGGGTCCCAGCCCGGTACGGGGACCGTGCCGTCGCCCTTACCGCGAATCGGGATCCTGCCGGGCGACTGGTAGGCGATGTTGCCGTCGACGTCCGCGTAGACCAGGTTCTGCGCGGGCACCTCGAACAGCGCCGCCGCGGCCTTGAACTCGGTGAAGTTCGAGGCCTTGTTCAGGGCGAAGATCGCGTCCGCCGTGCGACCCGGGTCGAGGGCCGTCCATCTCAACGCCAGACCGTACTTCGAACCGCCGTTGACGATTCCGAGGTTGTCCGAGGCGTCGGCCGCGAGCGCCGCCGGGTCACCACCCCGGTCCGACATGAGCGGGCCGTGCTGTGTCTCGCGGATCGTGATCGTCACCGGGTCTCCGTTGGCGACCTCGATGGTCTCCTCGCGGATCGCGAGGTCCAGCCATTCGTCCTCGACGAGGTACTTATCGCCGTCGATGCGTTCGTAGTAGAAGTCGGTGACGTCCGGGCCGAGGTTCGTGAAGCCCCAGGCGATCTGTCCGTTGTGGCCGATCATGACGCCGGGGACGCCCGCGAAACTGAATCCGGCGACGTCGAACGGGCACTCGGTCGACACGTCGGTGCAGTGGAGTCCTGCCTGGTACCAGACGGACGGCATCGCGGGGCCGAGGTGCGGGTCGTTCGCCAGGATCGGTTTACCGGTCTCGGTCAGGTCGCCCGACACGACCCACGAGTTCGATCCGATCCCGTCGGCGCCGCCCGCCCCGATGACGGCGTTGACGGCGCTGGTCGCGTCGAGCGTGGCGAGCAGCGCGTCCTCGGCGAGGACGGACGTCTCGGTCGCGCTGATGGACTTGTCCGGTTCGGCGTCCGCGTCCGCGTCGAAGACGCCGTCGACGACGGTTCCCTCGGGGACGATCGGCGTGTGCCAGTCGGTCGGGTAGTCGGGGTACAGCTGGGCGATGGCCTCGGTGGTCATCCCGGACGCGGCGAGACTGGCTCGCGACAGTTCGTCGCCGTAGTTGCCGCGCAGGTCCCACGCCATTGCCTTCAGCCAGGCGAGCGAGTCGACCGGGTCCCACTCCTCGATCTCGTAGTCGAGCCCGGTGACGCTGAGCATCGCGTACTCGAGGCTCACCTCGCCGGGGGACTTGTCCGCCAGGTAGGCGTTGACGCCGGCCGCGTACGCGGTGAAGTAGTCCCGCGTCGTGGCATCGAGGATGTTCCATTCCTTCTCGGCGGTGACGCGCCATCCCATCGTGCGGATCGAGGCGTCCGTCTCGACCTGGCTCTCCCCGAACATCTCCGACAGCCGCCCGGACGTGACGTGGCGGCGGAAGTCCATCTCGAAGAACCGGTCCTGGGCGTGGACGTAGCCCTGCGCCATGAACAGGTCGGTCGAACTGTCGGCGTAGATCTGTGGCACGCCCCAGATGTCGCGGACGACGTCGACCGATGCCTCCAGGCCGGGGAGTTTGATGTCACCGTGCACCTGTGGGAACGATCGTCGTAGGAACCACGCGGTCGTCATCGACAGGACGACGACGAGGACGCACAACACCGCCAGGCTCCAGCGGCCGATGCGCCGCCAGCGGCCTGGGCGGGGCCGCGCAGTCGAGGGAGGGGAGGCTTCACTGCTCATGAGGCGGGATCTTACGGCTGACTGGACGTTACCGGCAGCCCACCCTGGCACCGTCTTCTCCGCCGATCGGTCAGTCCCCGCTCGCGTCGTGGCGGGGGTCGTCGGCTCCCGTTCGCGCCCTCGGCGCGTTCATCCATCATGGATTGATCGATGCCTCGACGTCCGGGATGGTGCTGTCGGGACGCGTTCGGCCGATCGTGTGCTGCGCGGCGAAGATGCGCCGGCCGAGGGCGTCCGTCACGGCGGCGGTGATCCGGTCGACGTCGGCGCGCTCCGTCCGCGGGAGTGGGGCGACCGTCTCGCGGGTCGCGGCCGCGGCGCCGAGCAGCCGCGCGGCGGTCAGGCTGTCGCCCGTCGAGTGATGCGCCCCAGCGAGGCCCTCCAACGCCAACGCGATGGCGCGCGGGTCGCCGAGCCGACTCGCCTCGGCGTAGCCGTCTCGTTGCCGAGCCAGCGCGGTCGCGCCGTCACCGCGAACCTCGGCGATGAACCCGAGCTCCGCCAATACCAAGGTCGTCACGGGTGCGAACGCGCAGCTTCGCCCCCACTCGAGCAGCCGGTCGAGCTGGGCCTCGGCGCCGTCGAGGTCGCCGATTCGACGCAGCGTCAACGCCGTTCCGATCCGCGCCGACACTTCGCCGTTGTGGTAGTGGTGTTCCTCGGCGAGCCGACGGCAGCGTTCGTGGAGTCGCAGCGACCGGTCCGTGTCTCCCGACAACAGTGCCGCCCGCGCGACTCCGCAGAGCCGGTCGATGTAGTCGCGCCACAGTCCCAGAGCTTCGGCGAGGGCGACACCGCGTTCGTGCAGACGGCCAGCTTCAACGTGGTCGCCCTCGGCCTCGGTGACGGCGGCCAGCGGGTACAGCGCTTGGAGTTTGCCCCACGCGTCGCCGAGCCGTTCGAACTCCGACAGCGCCTCGGTCGCGTCCGCGCGGGAGTCGGCGAGCCGACCGACACCGAACAGGTGCACGGCGCGGATCGCGAGCGTCGTGGCTCGCGCCCAGTCATCGCTCTTTCGGGTGGACGCGGCCAGCGCGCGTTCCGCCGCGTCGGCGCTCGCCTCGTACTCGACATTGATCAGGAGGGCGAAGGCGAGGAACGCCAGTAGGCGCGCGTCGTCACCATGTTCGGGCGCGGTCCACGGAGTCATGTCGTCCTCCGCGGAGACCTCTGTGGATGTTCCCTGCCGTAGTCGCCGAACACCCCAGCGCCACGCCGTCAGAGTCGCCGCCGCGACCGGGTCGGCGTCGACCGCCTCGCCCAGTCGCCGCTCCGCCTCCGCGAAACGCCCGCGCAGCATCCAGTACCACGTCAGCTCGACGACGAGCCCCGCCTCGGCGGGACGGTGATCGAGCGCCGCCCGCACGTTCGCCGCCTCGGCGTCCAATGCCGTCAACCGTCGCCCCTGATCCGGGCCACGCAACCCCGTCGCCGTGGCGCCCGCCCACGACGTGTAGTGGCGAGCGTGCCGGTCCCGCGTCGCCGCCGTCTCGTTCGCCTCGTCGAGCCGTTGCGCCGCGTATGCCGCTATCGACTCCAACAGGCGAAATCGGGGACCGTCCGGCGTGTGCGTCACCGTCGCGAGTGAACGGTCGACCAGCCGGGTCAGCGTCGGCAGCACGTCCTCGCGCGCGACTCCGTCGCCGATGAAGCACGACTCGGCGGCGTCGAGCGCGCATCCGTCCACGTGTACCGCGAGACGACGAAGAACGACCCGTTCCATCGGTGTCGTCAACGAATGACTCCAGTCGATGACCGCGCGCAATGTGCGCTGCCGTGGCGGGCCGTCGCGGTGTCCGTTCGTCAACAGTGCGAACCTGTCCTTCAACCGGTCGCGCAGCGTCTCGACGCCGAGAGTCCGCACGCGTGGGGCCGCCAGCTCCAGCGCCAACGGCAGGCCGTCGAGACCCCGGCAGACGTCGATGACGGCGGCCACGTTTCGTTCCGTCAAACGAAAGCCGGGCACGGCCGCCGCCACGCGAGCCACGAACAGTCGCACCGCCGCCGAGCCGGCGGCCTCGGTCGCGTCGCGGGGCACCCCCAACGGCGCGACCGGCCACACGCCCTCACCGGAGATCGCGAGCGGTTCGCGGCTCGTCGCGAGCACTCGCAACGTCGTCGACGCCTGAAGCATCCTCCCCGCCACGGACGCCGCGGCGTCGATGACGTGTTCGCAGTTGTCGAGCACGATGAGCGAGCGTCTCGACCGCACCGCCGCCACCAGCCGGTCGACAGGCGAAGTGGACTCTCGCGCGAACGGTCCCGCCGTGTGCTCACCGACCTGGAGCGTCGCCAACGTCGACTCCGCGACCTCCACTATCGACGCGTCGGCCGGCAATGCCGCCAAGTCCACACACCACACTCCGTCCGCGTGGTTCCCCCGACCGTCGGCCGCCAAACGCAGCGCGAGCCGCGTCTTGCCGACACCACCCGGCCCCGTCAAGGTCACCAGCCGGTGCCGCCGCGCGAACGCGTCGAGGGCGCGAAGGTCGTCGACCCTGCCGACCAGATCGGTCGTCGGCGTCATCGCGTCGAGATTGCCGGACACGCCCGGCGCCGTTGACGGTTCGTGCCGCAGCAGCGACCGATACAGCTCGACGAGCTCGGGGCTCGGATCGAGACCACGCTCGTCGGCCAGCCGTTCCCGCCACCGATGAAACTCGTCGACCGCCTCCCCGAGACGGCCCGCGCCGGACAGCGCACGCATTCGCAACGCGCGCAGCGGTTCCCGATTCGGGTAAGTGTCGACGAGTTCCGCCAGCTCGGGCGCGAGCGCCGTCGCCTCACCCAACTCCAGCCGCGCCCCCACGAGCGACTCCATCGCGGTGAGGCGGGCCTCCGTCAGTCGCGACACGATCGGAGCCACCCCCGGAAGGTCCTGGTACCCGTCGAACGCGACGCCCCTCCACCACGTCACGGCTGTGCCGAGCCGGTCGGCGCGATCGCGCGGATCGGCGACCTCGCGTGCCTCCTCGACGGCCGTGACGAAAAGGCACCAGTCCACCCCGGACTCGTCGACGACGAGCCGGTACCCGATGCCGTCGAACTCGACCGTCGCCGCGTCGCCCACGTCGCGACGCAACCGGGACACCTTGCCCTGTAGGGAATTCACCGGATCGGACGGAAGCCGATCCGGCCACAGCGCGTTCACGAGGCGATCGACCGAAACCGTCCGACCCGGACACGTCAACAACGTCGCCAACAACGCCCCGACCTTGCCCGTCGGACCGGTGAGCCGGTCGCCCGTCGCCGTCCACACCACCAACGGTCCGAGCACCCCGAATCGCATGTCAGCCAGGCTACCCAGAGGTCATGCCGTGGCGGCGCCCTCACGGCCGTCGACGACACGTCAGCGAAACGTCAGCGCCGCCCGGCAAGGTGGTGACCCACATTGTGAAAGGACAGCATGAACACCATCCGCGAACACGTCACCATGATCGGTCTCGGCCCGATGGGGCAGGCGATGGCCGCCGCGTTCCTCGACAAGGGACACCCGGTGACGGTGTGGAACCGGACCGCCTCCCGCGCCCAACCACTCGTCGAGGCGGGCGCGACGCTGGCCGCCAGCCCCACCGACGCGATCGCCGCCGCGAAGCTCATTGTGTTGAGCCTCACCGACTATGACGCGATGTACGCCATCCTCGGCGACCACACTGCCGCGCTCGCGGGTCGCACGGTCGTCAATCTCAGCTCCGACACGCCACAGCGCAGCCGCGAGGCCGCCGAATGGTTCGCCGGACATGGCGCGCGTTTCGTCTGCGGCGGGGTCATGGTCCCGGCGCCGCTCATTGGCGCCGAGGAAGCCTACGTGTTCTACAGTGGTCCGTCCGAGGCCGTCGACGAACACCGCGACGTCCTGTCGGTAATCGGACGCGTCGACTACCGCGGTGAGGACCCCGGTCTCGCCCAACTCTGGTACCAGTCCCAACTCGATGTCTTCTTGACGATGCTGTCGTCGTTCCTGCACTCGGCGGCGATGCTCGCCACCGCCGGAGTCAGCGCTGCCGAAGCCGCGCCGTACGCGACCGAGACCCTCCGCCTCGCCGCCGACATCATCGACATGAGCGTCCCCGCCGTCGACGCCGACGACCACGCCGACGTCGGCGCGAGCACGGCGATGATGGGAGCCAGCGCCGATCACATCCTCGGCGCCAGTCGGGAACTCGGCATCGACACGACCCTGCCGGAGGCCGTGAAGACCCACTACGACCGCGCCATCGCGGCCGGACACGGCGCCAGTGGCTGGACCAGCCTGTACCGGACGATCCTGCGTCCGCCCGCAGAATGACGCCGCGGCGCCGAAATCGTCCATGAGGGATCGTGTGGTTGAAGCCCGTTCGTCGAATCCGTCGACGGACTGACGGGACCGCTCTCGGTCGCCACCAGTGTGGATGATCGCCGCGAAGCCCAGGACACGCCGAACGGCCCCGGGGAGAGTGCCTGAGCACTCTCCCCGGGACCGTCGCGTCGATGCGAGCGTCGCCCACACCTCAGGATCTCGATGTCCGAACATCGCGTGATACGTGTTCACCGAAGTCCGGAGACAATGGCGTTCGCCTGGGCGACAACGTGTTCACGCCATGACATGGGCGTTCGCGTGAGTGTCGCAGCCGGTTGCGGTGTGGCCGGTGGGCTTCGCCGTCACCTTGGTTCGGTGTCTGCTCGCATATCGCTCACTTTGGGACTTGTCCGTGTGGGCTTCGCCGTTGTTGCACCTGGGTGGTTCCCAGACGGGAGGGCCTTGGCATTCCTCACTTTGGGACTTGTCTTGGGTGAGTGGGCTTCGCCGTTTGTCGCCTTTGGTGGTTTCCTGCGCTTCGCTTAAACATCACTGTGCTCATGCTTCGACGTGTTCGCTTCGCTCACACGTCGAAGTACAACGCGAACTCGTGCGGGGTCGGACGCAGGCGGATCGGGTCGACCTCGTTGGTGCGCTTGTAGTCGATCCACGTCTCGATCAGGTCGGACGTGAACACGTCGCCTTCGAGCAGGTAGCCGTGATCGGCCTCCAGGTTGTCGAGGACCGCCGGGAGCGAGCCGGGGACCTGCGAGATATCGCCGAACTCGTCCGGTCCGAGCTCGTACAGGTCCTTGTCGATCGGCTCCGGCGGCTCGACCTTGTTCTTGATGCCGTCGAGTCCGGCCATCAACATCGCCGAGAACGCCAGGTACGGGTTGCTCGACGGGTCCGGCACGCGGAACTCGACGCGCTTCGCCTTCGGGTTGGTGCCCGTGACGGGAATGCGCGTGCACGCGGAACGGTTCCGCTGCGAGTAGACGAGGTTGACGGGAGCCTCGAAGCCCGGCACGAGACGGCGGTACGAGTTGACGGTCGGGTTCGTGAACGCCAGCAGCGACGGCGCGTGCTTCAGCAGACCGCCGATGTACCAGCGCGCCATGTCCGACAGGCCGGCGTAACCGGTCTCGTCGTAGAACAGCGGGTTGTCGCCCAGCCACAGGCTCTGGTGGCAGTGCATGCCGGAACCGTTGTCGCCGTACATCGGCTTCGGCATGAACGTCGCCGTCTTGCCGGCCGCCCACACCTCGTTCTTCACGATGTACTTGAACAGCTGCAACTCATCGGCCGCGTGCAGGAGCGTCGAGAACCTGTAGTTGATCTCGGTCTGACCGGCAGTACCCACCTCGTGGTGCGCCCGCTCGACGGTGAAACCGGAGTCGACGAGGCGACGCACGATCCCGTCACGGAGGTCCGCGAAGTGGTCGACCGGCGGCACCGGGAAGTACCCGCCCTTGTGCTTCGGCTTGTAACCGCGGTTGCCGCCCTCCTCCATGCGGCCCGAGTTCCACGCCCCCTCGACGGAGTCGATGTGGAAGAAGCCGTGCTGCGGCTGGGTGTCGAACCGGATGTCGTCGAAGATGTAGAACTCCGCCTCCGCGCCGAAGTACGCGATATCGGCGTAACCGGTCGACGCGAGATACTGCTCGGCCTTCTTCGCGATGTTGCGCGGGTCGCGACTGTACGCCTCGCGAGTGAACGGGTCGTGGATGAAGAAGTTCAGCGCGATCGTCTTCTCGGCGCGGAACGGGTCGATGAACGCCGTAGTCACGTCCGGCAGCAGCAGCATGTCGGACTCGTGGATCGCCTGGAAGCCCCGAATGGACGAGCCGTCGAACGCGAGCCCGTCCTCGAACACCGACAGGTCGAACGATTCGGCCGGGATGTTGAAGTGCTGCATTACCCCGGGCAGGTCACAAAAACGGATGTCAACGAACTTGACGTCGTTGTCCGAGATGTATGTGAGTAGTTGATCGGGATCGGTGAACACTGGACAGGCCCTCTTTTCAGAATCCGTGTTGTCTTGCTGCCAGACATTACGACTGAGGGGTTGCCTCACCGTGTCTCCGCTGTTTCGGGCGTGTTACTTGGAAGCGTGTCGCGACGCACACGAGGCGCGTTTCGGGTGTGTCTCGACGCTGGTGAACCGCCCGCGTGGCCGTGGCGGGCGAGCGCGACGTTAGGCTTCGCGCATGATGGCAACCCCCGAGGAACGTTCCGATTCCGACCTCGCCACATTCGGTCAGCGCTTTCTGGCGCTGCTCGGCGACTGGGTGCTGTGCCTGTTCATCGCGAACGGCGCGATGCGGGTGGGCCTGCTCCCGCCGCACGAGTTCATCTGGCCGTCGGTGGTGCTGATCGTCGAGTACACGTTGTTCCTCGGGTTCAGCGTGCAGACGCCCGGCATGTGGTTGTTCAAGGTGCGCTGTGTCGACATCGTGAACGGACGTCCGCTCGGTCTGCCGCGCGCATTCGTTCGGGCGGTACTGCTGGCGGTGGTCCTGCCGATCGTGCCCGCGTTCTACGACCCGCGTCGGCGCGGCTTCCACGACGTCGCCGGTCAGTCGATCGTCCTGCGCGCCTAGCGTAGGCGGCGCCCGGGACCGGCAGGATCGGTCCCGAGCCGCGCCCCCCTCGGACTGGGTCTGTCCCGTCGAAGCGGCCGGCCCGGCGACCTCGGCAGTCACGCGGCGAACCGTTCCACCGGGGTGGCGGGAGTACGCGCCCTCGTTCCCCGAACAGCACGACGGCCGGTCGATGAGCATCGACCGGCCGTCTCACGTTTGTTCGCGTCAGCGTCCCCGCATCGCCTTGCGGGCGCCCTTGGGCAGTTTCGTGTTGGTCGGGACCGGACCCTTCGGGATCGGAGCCGACGACCGCAGCGCGTTCAACCGACGTTGCAGATCGGCGGCCTGGGCGGCCGAAATGTTGCGAGGGAGTTTCGTCAGCGTCCGGCGCAGTTTGGCCAGCGACAGCTGGTTCTCGCCCTCTCCGACGGTGAAGTCGTACACCGGCGTCGATCCGACGACGCGGGCGAGCTTCTTCTTCTCCTGGTTGACGAGGTTCCGAAGCCGTCCGCTGCTTCCCTCGGCGAGCAGGACGACGCCCGGCTTGCCGATCGCGCGGTGCACGAGGTCCTGCTGCGTCGACATCGCCACGCCCGGCGTGACATGCCAGCCGCGCATCGTGTCCACGATGGCGTAAGCGGCGCCGGGGCGGCCGACCGCCTCGTTCGTGACGGCTTTCGTCGTGCGGACGTTCAAAACGATGAGCAGGGCCAGCAGCGACACGAACACCGCGGAGATGAGCCAGAACCACGTGCTCTGTGTCAACGCGATGATCAACACGACCACCGCGAACGGCACCACGACCGCCACGATCGCGAGCGGAAGGAACGCCTTGTCTCGTTTGAAAGTGAACGAGAAGGCCATCCCGATCGCTTTCAGCCGGTCTTTGAAACCGGACTGATCCTGCTGTTTCGCCATAACCGCCAAGCTTAGAGGCTGTCCCGACACCCAGCAACTCGGCTCGGCGGCGTCACAGCACCGTCGGAGGATTCGTCGAACCGCCCGCGCACGCGCCGGTACGCAGGCCTTTCGCCGTTCCGCGGAGGAAACCCGTCACGAGTCGACGTGACGGGACCCCGTCGAGCGGAAAGGCGGATCACACCAGCGTTCGGGCGTCCAACGCCTGCCGGTAGAGCCGGCCAGCGCGGTAGGACGAGCGGACGAGCGGACCGCTCATGACACCCGCGTAGCCGATCTCCTCCGCCTCGGTCCCCAGTTCGATGAACTCCTCCGGTTTCACCCACCGGTCGACGGGGTGATGCCGGGGCGTCGGACGCAGGTACTGCGTGATCGTGATGATCTCGCAGCCCGCCTCGTGCAGGTCGAGCAGCGCCTGCGAGACCTCTTCGCGGGTCTCGCCCATTCCGAGGATGAGGTTCGACTTCGTGACGAGCCCGGCCGCGCGCGCCTTCGTGATGACCGACAGGGAGCGCTCGTACCGGAAACCGGGACGGATCCGCTTGAAGATGCGCGGCACTGTCTCGACGTTGTGCGCCAACACTTCCGGGCGGGAACCGAACACCTCGGCGAGCTGTTCGTCGTCCGAGTTGAAGTCCGGGATCAACAGTTCGACGCCGCAGCCGGGGAGGGCCGCGTGGATCTGCCGGACCGTCTCGGCGTACAGCCATGAGCCGCCGTCGGGAAGGTCGTCGCGGGCGACACCCGTGATCGTCGCGTACCGCAGGCCCATCGTCTTGACGGAGTCGGCGACGCGTCGCGGTTCGTCGCGGTCGAGCGCCTCCGGCTTTCCGGTGTCGATCTGGCAGAAGTCACAGCGCCGAGTGCATTGATCGCCGCCGATGAGGAACGTCGCCTCGCGGTCCTCCCAACACTCGTAGATGTTGGGACAGCCCGCCTCCTGGCAGACGGTGTGCAGGCCCTCGCGCTCGACGAGCCCCCGCATGTCGCGGTATTCGGGGCCCATCTTGGCCTTGACTTTGATCCACGATGGCTTACGTTCGATCGGCGTCTGGGCGTTGCGGGCCTCAACTCGGAGGAGCCGCCTGCCCTCGGGCTGTACTGTCACGATCCGAGCCTAACTCTTGCTCGGGTGCACTGGACCCCGCGCGTGGGCGCCATCACCTCGCCCCCGTCCGTGGAGTCGATTTGGTGCTACCGTGACGTCACGTCTTCGTCTTTTGGGAGCTTTGTCTATGACCACTGGTTACCCGCGTTTCCCGGCGATCCACGGCGACACGATCGTGTTCGTCGCCGAGGACGACTTGTGGAAGGTATCGGCGTCGGGGGGTGTCGCGCAGCGGATCACGGCCGGTCTGTCGGCCGCGAACAATCCCCGGATCTCGCCCGACGGAACGCTAGTCGCGTACGGCGCCGCCGAGGAGGGTCCGAGGGAGGTGCACGTCGTTCCCATTACCGGTGGGCAGAGCCGCCGGTTGACCTTCGAGGGCGGGATCTGGTCGCAGATCGCGGGCTGGGACGGCGACGACATCCTGTTCGCGTCGAACCTGTCGAGCCCGAACCGGGCGGATCTGCGGCTGCACCGGGTCTCGTCGTCGGGTGGTCTCGTCACCGAACTCGGCTACGGACGGGCCGGATCGATCAGCTTCGGTCCTGGGGGCGCCGTCGTGCTGGGACGCGAGTACTGGAAGGACTCCGCGCACTGGAAGCGCTATCGCGGAGGCACCGCGGGTCGCTTGTGGATCGATGCCGATGGCGACGGCGAATTCTCGAATCTGATCAACTTGGACGGTAACCTCAGTCGCCCGCACATCATCGGCGAGCGCGTCTACTTCCTGTCGGACCACGAGGGCTACGGCAACGTCTACTCCTGCGCGTTCGACGGTTCTGACCTGCGGCGGCACACCGATCACGCCGACTTCTACGCCCGTTCCCTGTCGGGCGACGCCGATCGCCTGGTCTACCACTGTGGCGGCCGCCTGTTCCTGCTCGATCCGAGCGAAGACCAGCCCGTCGAACTGGACGTCTACACGGGAGTGACGAGGACGCAGCGCGCTCGCCGTTTCGTCGAGGCGTCGGAGTACCTGCACTCCGTGGACATCGCCCCCGACGGATCGCGGCTGGCGATCACGGCTCGTGGCAAGGCCTTCGCCTTCTCGAACTGGGAGGGCGCGGTCACCCAGTTCGGCGAGCCGGACGGCGTCCGCTACCGGCTGCTGCGCTGGCTCCATGACGGAGAGCGGATGGTCGCGGTCGTCGGCGACACCCGGCCCGCCGAGGCGCTCGTCGAGTTCGCCGTGGACGGCACGCCCACCGAACTGACGGACCTCGACATCGGACGGTCCGTCGAACTGGTCGCGTCGCCGACGGAGGATCGCGTCGCGATCGCCAACCACCGCAACGAACTGCTGTTGATCGATCTCGCCGCTCGCTCGCTGACGGTCGTGGACCGCAGCGCATACGGCCAGATCGGACAGGTGACGTTCTCCCCCGACGGCCAGTGGCTCGCCTACGCCTGCCCCGACGCGGTGGCGCAGGAGGACTCGGACGCGTTGACGGCGATCAAGGTCGCGAACCTGGCGACGGGCGAGACCGCGCTGGTCGCCGACCGCGTCTTGAGAGACGACTCGCCCGCGTTCGACCCCGACGGCAAGTACCTGTACTTCATCGGCCGCCGTCAGTTCAATCCCGTGTACGACTCGCTCCATTTCGATCTGGGCTTCCCGAAGGGCTCGAAGCCGTACGCGGTGACCCTGCACCCGGACACGCCCGCGCCGTTCGTCGCGAGCGGCGCGCCGGTGGGGGAGAAGCCCGCCGGGAGGGACGCCGACAAGCCCGTCGACAACACGGAGGACGCGGAGACCGCCGCGCCCGAGTCCGAGTCCGCCGACCAGCCGACCGAACCGGAGACGACCGACACCGCCGACGCGCCGAAGCCGTCCATTGTGTTGGAAGGCATTCGTCAGCGGATCGTGCCGCTGCCGTTGCCCGACGGCGTCTACACCCAGATCCTCGGCACCTACGGCAAAGTCCTCGTACTGTCGGAGCCCATCGCCGACGACGGATCCGGCGCGTTGGAGTCCGTCGACGTCGCCAACGGGAAGGTCGACCGTCTCGTCGACGGTGTCGACCAGGTGTGGCGCGCCGCGGGTGCGACGGCGCTCGTCTACCGCGCCGGTGACCGGCTTCGCGTCATCAAGGCCGCCGAGAAGGCGCCCGACGGCGCCGACTACGACCGTGAGTCCGGCTGGATCGACCTGTCCCGAGTGAAGGTCTCGGTCCGTCCGGAACTGGAGTGGCCGCAGATGTTCCGCGAGGGCTGGCGACTCATCGGTGACCACTTCTGGGACACCGACATCGTCGGCATCGACTGGGCCGGCGTCTACACGCGGTACGCGCCGCTCGTCGACCAGGTGTCGACGCGCACCGAGCTGTCCGACCTGTTCTGGGAGATGAACGGCGAACTCGGCACCTCGCACGCGTACGAGGGCGCGGGTGACCACCGGGTCGGTCCCTACTACGGCCAGGGCTACCTCGGCGCGACGTTCGGCCTGACCGACGACGGCCACTACCGCGTCGACCGCATCCGTGAGGGAGACGTCTGGGACCCGGAGTCGACGTCGCCGCTGCGGCGGCCCGGCGTCGACGTCGCGGTCGGGGACGTTCTCCTGTCCGTCAACGGCTTGTCCGTCGCCGCACCGGTGTCGCCCGCGCAGCGGCTCGTCAACCTCGCGGATCAGGAGGTCCGCCTGACGATCAAACGGGGCGACGAGGAACCGCGCGACGTCGTGGTCCGCGCGCTCGCCGACGAGAGCCAACTGCGGTACCGGGAGTGGGTGGAGTCGAACCGGCGCAAGGTTCACGAGGCCAGCGACGGCGTCCTCGGGTACATCCACATCCCCGACATGGGACCGGACGGTTTCGCGGAGTTCCATCGTGGCTTCCTCAACGAGTACGGCCGTGAAGGTCTCGTCGTCGACGTTCGCTACAACGGCGGCGGTCACGTGTCGAGCCTGCTCATCGAGAAGCTCGCCAGACGCCGGATCGGTCACGACTACTCGCGGTGGAACGCCGCCGTGCCGCATCCGATCGAGTCGCCGCGCGGCCCGATGGTCGCACTCATCGACGAACTAGCGGGTTCCGACGGCGACATCTTCAGCCAGGTGTTCCGTCAGCTGAAGCTCGGGCCGCTCATCGGAACGCGGACCTGGGGCGGCGTCGTCGGCTATCGCGACCGACCCGGCCTGTCCGACAACACCTTCCTGTCCCAACCGGAGTTCGCCTTCCACTTCGAGGATTCGAAGTGGAGCGTCGAGAACTACGGTGTGGCACCGGACATCGAGGTGCCGTTCCCGCCGCAGGCGCACCGCGCCGGACGCGACCCGCAACTCGACAAGGCGATCGAGGTCGCCCTCGCCGAGGTCGCGGCGCGACCCGCACCGTCCGAGCCCGCTCCTCGTCCGCGTTTGACGGCCCCGCCGCTGCCTCCGCGGGCGTGACGTCCTCGCCGCGCCGACGCCCTGTCCTGGGGCATCGGCGCGGCTCCTGATGTGGCACACATCCGGGAGTCGACGTTTCGAACCGACCCTTAACCTTGTGATCGACAGACGTTGATTCCATGAAGACGTGAGGAAACCATGAGCGACGACGTGAACATCGACTTCGACGGCGATGGCGACTGGGACGACTACGAGACCGAGACCCTCGAAGACGGCACGACCGCCTACACCCATTACGACGACGAAGGCAACATCGACTCCATCGCCCTCGACGAGGACGGCGACGGCTACATCGACGCCCTCGCGGTCGACAGCGACGGCGACGGCGAACTGGACGCGCTCCAGGAGGACGTTGACGGCGACGGCCTCATGGACACCGAAACCTCCTTCGAGGACCTCGGGTACGAGCCGGGCGAGGACTCGACCGAGGAGCCCGTCGCTCCGGGCCTGCTCGGCACCGAGCTGCCGATGGGCGACGACCCGGCCGCGACGGATGAGCCGGCCGACACCCCGCCGGCCGAGGACCCGGTTGGCGACAACCCGGTGGTCCCGAACCCCTTCGTGAACTAAGGACTCGATCCACCACGTCTGGCGATGTGGGGGCGGTAGGGCGACCGACGGGGCGCCCGGTCACACGACCGGGCGCCCCGTCGTCATGTGTCGGGGTGGCGTGGGCGATATGTCCTTGCAGTGACCGTCGGGGGCGAGCTAGTGTGTCATCACGGCTGAGACGGAGACGAGTAGTCCCCGCCCGGCACGGCAGGAGAGAACCGCTGGTAGCTGAGAAGGCGGGCCGTGTCCCGGTGGACGAAGACCCTCCAGAGCCGCGGGAGGAAACGGCGTTCGCGCCGAAGTAGAACCCGCCGACTGACCCACGACACGGGTGACAAAAGAGGTCGGTCCGCAAGCCAGCGACCGGCGAAGGTGTGGTGGTACCGCGACGTACACCGGAATCGATGGCCGATGAGGCGCCATCGCGTCGCCCACACCTCCGGGGTTTTAGACAACCTAGGAGGTGTACCAGATGTTCACTATGGAACAACCGAGCCCCGCGGTAGCCGAGGCGCCCCCACGCGTCCTCGCCGCGCAGTTGCCAGAACACATCGGACAGACCGTTCGCGTCGCCGGGTGGCTGCATCGTTTGCGAGAGCTCAAGTCCGTCGCGTTCCTCGTCGTTCGCGACCGCACCGGTCAGGCGCAAGCCGTCATCGCCGAGTCGGCGGTCCGCGAGATCGTCGCCGAGCTTCCCGAAGAGTCGATCGTCGAGGTGATCGGCACCGCGACGGCCAACACCGCCGCTCCCGGCGGCGTCGAGCTGACCGCGCCGACCGTGCGGGTCCTCTCGCAAGCCGAGCGGCCGCCGTTCGACCTGTACCGGCCCGCGCTGCGCGCCGGGCTGGCGACGATGCTCGACCACGCGCCCGTGTCCCTGCGCCACCCGCGCCGCAAAGCGGCCCTGCGGATCGGCGCCGCCGCGATCGCCGGTTTCGCCGGATCCTTGAGCGGCGAGGGTTTCACGCGCGTGCAGACGCCGAAGCTCGTCGGCACCGCGACCGAGTCCGGTTCCAGCGTCTTCGGTGTGGACTACTTCGGCCGACGCGCGTTCCTCGCGCAGAGCCCGCAGTTCTACAAGCAGACGATGGTCGGCGTGTTCGAGCGCGTCTTCGAGATCGGCCCCGTGTTCCGCGCCGAACCGCACGACACGGTGCGACACCTGGCGGAGTACACGTCACTAGACGCCGAGCTCGGTTTCATCGACGACTATCGAGACGTCGCGGAGGTCTGCGTGGGCACGATCCGCGCGATGCTCGCGAACGTCGCCGAGAGCGCCGAAGCCGAATTGTCCGAATTGGACGTGACGCTTCCGGTGGTACCGGAACGCGTGCCGCACATCCACTTCACCGACGCGTTGGCGATGGCGGCGGAGGCGACCGGCGAAGACGTGACCGGCGTCAACGACCTGTCGCCCGCGCACGAGCGTCTCATCGGAGCCTGGGCGCTCGCCGAGCACGGCAGCGACCTCGTCGTGGTGTCGGGCTATCCGATGAGCAAGCGCCCGTTCTACACCGCGCCGGACCCGGCCCGCCCGGAGTACAGCGACTCCTTCGACGTGCTGTTCCGAGGGACCGAGCTCGTCACCGGAGGCCGCCGCCTGCACCTGTACGGCGACTACGTGGCGGCGATCGAGGCGCGTGGCGAGTCGGCCGAGGCGTACTCCGGCTACCTGGAGGCGTTCCGGTACGGCATGCCACCGCACGGCGGTTTCGCGATCGGCCTGGAGCGCTTCGTGGCGCAGCTGACGGGCGCGTCGAACATCCGCGAGGTGACGGCGTTCCCGCGCGACCTGCACCGCTTGACGCCGTGACGTGAGCATCCGGGCCGTCGTGAGCGATGGCCCGGATTTCGCCGGACCGGCGCACCAGAGTCATTGCGAGGACAAGGAAGTGGGGCGGGTGAGAGCCCGCCCCACTTCGCGTTCTCAGGGTTGTTCGAGGATCAGGTCGAGGTGCTTCTCCACCAGGGGCATGACCTCGTCGACGGTGACGGCGCGGCCGAGTTCCTTCGACAGCGAGGTCACGCCCGCGTCGGTGATGGCGCAGGGCGCGATCGTGTCGTAATAGGACAGGTCGCAGTCACAGTTGAGGGCGAAGCCGTGCAGGGTCACGGCCCAACGCACCCGGACGCCGATGGCGCAGATCTTGCGTTCGGGGCGACCGGCCTCGGCGGGCAGCCAGACGCCGGTGCGTCCGTCGACTCGGACGGTCGACAGGCCGAACTCGTCGCACACGGCCATGATCATCGATTCGAGGCGCCGAACGTATTTGACGACGTCGATGGGCTTGGAGAGCTTGACGATCGGGTAGCCGACGAGCTGTCCCGGGCCGTGCCAGGTGATCTGGCCACCCCGGTCGACCTCCACGACGGGGGTGCCGTCCTGCGGCAGCGTCCACGCCTCCGTCCGCCGCCCCGCCGTGTAGACGCTGGGATGCTGTAGAAGCAGCACCGTGTCGTCGATCTCGTCGTTGATACGGCGTTCCTGAAGGTCCTGCTGGGTGCGCCAGGCCGTCGAGTAGTCGACGACGCCCGGCTTGTCGATGACCAGCGAACTGGTCCGTTCTGCGGCAGTCACGCTTCTCAGATTAGAGGCTGTCCCGGTACCCGGCAACTCGGCGATCTCGGTCGAACGCCGCCCGTCAAAGGCGCCGCGACACGACGTCGAATGGCGCGTACACAGCGCGGTCGCCGTCGCTCTCGGGACGTTCACAGCGGCCCCTCGGGTGGGGAATGCCATGGATTCGGCTGCGATCCGTCCCACTCCGAGCGATTATTGCCACAGGTCAGTCGGTTGATCGCCGAGGATAACCGGTATGGCGGACCCCCATCGGCCAAATGGGCATAGAGGCATGGCCATGCGTCGCGTTCATGAGCGTAGAGTCTCCTCCGAGTCGTGGTGTGTTCGGTCACGACGTATCTGTTGTCACTGAAAGGAATCGCGGCCCGTGCGATTGAGGCGAATATTGGCCCCCCTTGCCTTCCTTGTATGCGGACTGCTGGTCGTGTCGGGATGCGGTGTTTCCGGTGCTGATGACAGCGACGAGATCTTGAGCCCGTATGCGATGGAACAGGCGGATCGGGCGAACCTGCCGGAGGAGATCAAGGAGATCCTGGCGCGGGGAAAGATCGTCATCGGTACGAAGTTCGACCAGCCTCTGCTCGGTAAGCGCAACGTCGCGACCGGGCGGATCGAAGGCTTCGACGCCGAGATCGGGCGGATCATCGCCCAACGCATCTTCGGGAAGGTCGCGGAGGGCTCGAACATCGAGTTCGTCGAGACCACGTCGAGCCGACGCGTCGACTACATCAACAACGACACCGCCGACCTGGTGATCTCCACGTTCTCGATGAGCGAGGAGCGAAAGAAGGAAGTCGACTTCGCCGGTCCATACTTTGTGGCCGGTCAGACGTACATGACCCGCGGCGACAGCGACATCAAGACACTGAAGGACCTCGCCGGTGAGAAGGTGTGCGTCGTGAAGGGCGCCAACTCCCTCGACAACCTGGAGGAGGAGGGCATCAAGACCAAGGAGTCGGAGCCGCTGCGGGACTACTCGAGTTGCGCCGCGGCCCTCGCCGCCGGGCAGTACGAGGCGGTCAGCACGGACGACATCATCCTGTACGGCTTCCAGGATTCCGCCGTTCACGACTTCCGGGTCGACAAGAACACCTTCACCGAGGAGCAGTACGGCGTCGGTATGAAGCACGGCTCCCCGAAGCTGCGTGAGTTCATCAACGACACGCTGGAGGAGGCCTTCCTCAACGGCGACTGGGACAAGGCCTTCGAACGGACGATGGGCGCCGCCGGCGTCCCGCGCCCGGCGCATCAGCCGATCCTGGATCGCTACTGATCGATAGAACCGAACGGCCGGGGCCGTCGTCTCAACACGAGGCGGCGGCCCCGGCCGTTGTCGTGGACCGGCGCGTCACTTGACTTTCACTCCTCGGCATAATGGAATTGGTTTCCACTTTCATTAACCGGAGGGGTATGACATGAAGGTCGCATTCGTCGGCAAGGGCGGCAGCGGGAAGACCACGATGGCGTCGTTGTTCGCGCGCCGCGCAGTCGACGCGGGGCGCCGCGTTCTCGCCATTGACGCCGACATCAACCAGCACCTCGCGGGGGCGTTCGGTCTGTCGGAAGGGGAG
Organism: Stackebrandtia soli; assembly: GCF_965137155.1. Taxonomy (NCBI): domain Bacteria; kingdom Bacillati; phylum Actinomycetota; class Actinomycetes; order Glycomycetales; family Glycomycetaceae; genus Stackebrandtia; species Stackebrandtia soli. Next base: position 23,706 of record NZ_CBCRZX010000002.1, on the reverse strand, counting down.
GCCGCGAGGCTGCCGAAGCTCGGTGAGCACCTGGCATCCATCAAGGACTATCTGCGCGGCGACAATCCCCGTATCGCGTCGGCCGAGGCGATGCTGAAGACGACGCCGCCCGGGCACGGCTCGCGCCTGGTGGACGTCGCCTGCTCCGCGACGGTGATGCGGGACTTGACGACGCCCGTGGCGGGCCTGCGATTGGCCGTCACCGGCGGCTTCACCGAGGACGACCTCGGCGTGGCCTGCTATCACTCCAAAGTGGGTGCCGTCGAGTTGATCCTCAATCACCTGGTCGACGGTGACGGCGAGTACGTCGTGGTGGACATGGTGGCGGGGGCGGAGGCGTTCGCGTCCGGCATGTTCACGCGCTTCGACCGGACCTTCCTCGTCTGTGAACCGACACGGCGCAGCGTCGGCGTCTATCACCAGTACGCCGAATACGCCGCCGAGTACGACGTCGCGATCTCGGTGCTGGGCAACAAGATCGACGACGCCGAGGACGTCCGCTTCCTGCAATCCCATGTCGGTGAGGCGCTGCTCGGCTGGTTCGGCCGTTCCGGCTACGTCAAACGCGCCGAGCGGGGCGAGCCCGGGCCGATCGGCGAACTGGAGGCCGACGGCCTGGCCCTGTTGGATCGCGCCCGGGATCTCGTCGACATCGGAGGGAAGGACTGGGGCCGGTTCACCCGCCAGGCCCACGAGTTCCACACGCGCAACGCGCTCGCGTGGGGCAACGGGCGAAGCGGTGTCGATCTGCGCGATCAGATCGACCCCGATTTCATCATGGGCTCCAGTGTCGTTGCGGCATAAGAAAACACGTTCAGAGTCTGATACGCGACAGTTTCAAGGCGTTCGATGCGTAAGGGTCAGTGACATGAACTTCACCGCCTGTTCGCGGTGCGGTAGACGCTTACGAATCGGCCGTACACAGCACACCATCCAAAGGAGAAAACCATGTCCCTGGACGTTTCCGCCGACCTGTTGGCCAAAGCCGAGACCGGTGACGTCACCGACGCCGAGTTCGTCGAGTGCGTGCGCACCTCCCTGCCTTACGCGTGGGAGATGATCTCCGGCGTCGTCACCGATCTCAACACCGGCGACGCCGTGTTCGCCGACAACGTGATCCCGCCGCCGGACGAGCAGGCCCGGGGACAGCTGCTGCGCGCACTGGCCTCCGACGCGATCCGAGGCGGACTGGAACGGCACTTCGGCGTCAAGCTCGCGTTCCAGAACTGTCACCGGGTCGCGGCGTTCCGGCCCGCGGCCGTCGACAGCGACCGATACCGCGCGTTCATCTCGCCGGTCGGCCAGCTTCGCAACCAGTCGCCGGAGCTGCGCGACTGTTAGGGCCTGGGTGGGAACTCCGCATGCAGCCGCGCCTTCCCTGCGCGCGGCGCCGCCGGTGTTCCCACGTCACTCCGGCAGGTCGATCGCGGCGAACGCCCATATGCGCCGCGCGCTTTCGCCTTGTGAACGCGGGCCCCGCTCGCAACGAAGGAGGTTCCCACTCATCACGCCTTTGTGGCCGCTCCCGGAGGCCGGGGCCGTTCCGGCCTCCGGGAGTTACTCGCGCGGGCCGGGGCCGTGCNCGCCTGGCGGGCACGGCCCCAGCCGATACCCGTCCGACGTCGTTTCGGCCTTGGGCGGGTTGTTCGACCAGATCGAGGCGGGCCCGGGTTCTCCTCGGTCGAACGAGTCGTGCACGCCCCCCACCACGTCATTCGCGGGGTCGCGATCCCTGAAGCCGCGACCACCGTGTGCGGGAACGCGCCCTCGACCGGGGGCGATCGACGTCCGCCGTCTCGAAGGGACGCACCGTGAAGCTGGACCTCTTCCTCCTCGGTGAGGCCGTCGCGTCCGCACCGCGCGAGGTTCCGTCGAACCTCACGCGATACGCCGAGCTGGCCGAGCGCGCCGGGTTCGCGGGCGTGTGGCTCGCGGAGCACCACTTCATTCGCTACGGCGCCTGCCCGTCGCCGGTCGTCCTCGCCGCGCATCTCCTCGGCAGAACGACCACACTGGAGGTCGGGACTGCGGCCTCGATCCTGTCGACGAGGCATCCGATCGCTCTCGCGGAGGAGGCCGTCATGCTCGACGCCGTATCGGGCGGGCGATTCCGGCTCGGCGTCGCTCGCGGTGGGCCCTGGGTGGATCTGGAGGTCTTCGGCTCCAGCGCGGCCCGTCATGAGCACGGTTTCGCGGAGTGCCTGGACCTGTTGGGCGCGTGGCTGTCGGGGAACGGCGCCGAAACGACACCCCTGTCGGAGGAACCTCGTTCCGCCGGTCGCGCCGGGGAGCCGAGCGCGGATTCGTCGATCTTCGTCGACGGGGCCGCCCACGGCGTTCCAACGGTCGCGGCCCACGGCGACTTCTTCGCGTTCCGGCCGGTTCCGGTGCTCGCCACCGCTCCACACCTGCCGATCTGGGTCGCCGCCGTCTCGAAGCCGACTGTCGAACACGCGGCGGCGCGCGGCGCGTCGCTGCTCCTCGGTGTCCACTGTAGTGAAGATGAGTGGGTCGACCTCATCGCCTACTACGACGAACGGGCGGCCGTGTACGGGCGCGATCCACGCCTCGCGGAGCACGCCGCCGTCTCACTCGCCTACGCCTGCGATGACACCGAGGCGGGCCGCGAGCGGATTCGCCCGTGGCTCAACAGGTGGCTGGCGACGGGAGTCGGCGACTACGTCCGCCTCGACGGAACCAGTCCGAAACGCGATCAATCAGCCTATGTGGATGGTCTGCTGGCGCGTGGGCTCGTCGGGCCGTTCGAAGCGCTCGCGGAAAGGATCGCCACGTCACCGGCGCGGCTTGGCCGTCGGCTTCTCCTCGTCGAGTGCGCGGGCGACAGCGCCGCCGTCGCCGCCAACATCGACCGTCTGGCGCCGCTCAACACGGCGCCGGCTTTACCGAGACCCGAGCGACCAGCGCAAGGCGTCGCCGACCGATTGATGCTCGAACGTGAAATCGTTCTCCAGCAACACCTTCGGCGTCACGGGCGCGCCCCGCAACAGCTCCACCGCGGCCTCTCCGGCCACGATCTTCAGCGCGAAGCCCGGGATCACCCACGGCGTCGGCCGCTTGAGCAGGTTCCCGAGCAACCGAGTGAACTCGGCGTTGGTGACGGGTGTCGGCCCGGCGAGGTTCACGGGCCCCGAGATCGGGGCGTCCAGCAGGAATCGAGCCGCGCCGATCCAGTCCAACAGGGATATCCACGGGAAGTACTGGCGCCCGTCCCCGAAACGGCCGCCGAGGCCGAACTGGAACACCGGCAACAGGCGTTTGACCATCACCGCGTCGGACGACAGCACGTGAGCCGTTCGCAGGATGACGACCCGCGCCGCGCTCGCGGCCTCGGTCGCGTCCTCCCACTGTCGAGCGAGTTGGCCGAGGAAGTCGGTCGCGCGGGGAGCGGTCTCGTCGACGGGCTCGCCACCGGTGTCCCCGTAGACGCCGACGGCGGAACCGTTCAGCAGTACGGGAGTCCCCGCCTTGGCGACGGCCTCGGCCAGCACCCGCGTGGGAATGACGCGACTGTCCTGGAGCAACTTCTTGTACGACTCGGTCCACCGTTTGTCGGCTATCCCGGCTCCACACAGGTTGATCGCGGCGTCGGCTCCATCAAGGACACGTGGGTCGAGTGGGCCGTCGTACGGATCCCAACGGACCTCGTCGGGCCCGGCCGGCGCGCGCCGGACCAGCCGCGTCACCTGATGTCCCTCACTCAGCAGTCGGGCCGTGAGGTGGGAGCCGATGAAGCCGGACACGCCGGCCGCCACGATACGCATGCGGCCATCGTGCCATGCGCTCCGCTCGTTCGGCCGGATAGCCGTGGACGCGAACCGCGGGTGACGATGGCCCGACCGCATGTCGATATACCCCTGTGGGGTAATGTAGGCTCCGGATGCCCGCGCCAACGTGACGGAAGGAGCCACGATGCCGACGCGCCTTCCCCGCGCGATCGCGCGCGTGCTGCTCCTCATCGCCGTCGCGGCCGGTCTCGCCGCGATGCACACCATCGGGCACGCGAACCACCAGGCGATCGCCCTCCCCGCGCAGCAGCACTCGACGACGCTCGGCGCCGGCCATTCCAGCGCGGTCGCCCCGCCTCAGTGGAGCGTTCCGCCGACGGCCTCCGTGAAGATCGTCGACGGGGTCGACCACGATTCCACGCCCTCGCACTCGTCCATCATGGATGGTGTTCATCGGGCGGCGACCGCCGACGCCGTGACACCATCCGCTCCGACCGGGCGCGCGCATCACCCGTCGTTCCCGGTGGAACGAGCGGGACCGGACCCGATCCCGCTCGACCTGACCGCCCGGGAGGCTCCAGAGCACGACGGACACGCCGTGACGGCGCTGTTCATGTGCTTCGCGGTGCTCCTTGCCGGAGCCGTCATCGGCGCCCGGTGGCTTCGATCCGTCACCACCGGCGCGGACCCCGACAGTCCGGCGTGGAGGCCACCCCCGGCCTACCGCCGAGCGCGCCCCGCGTCGGCGGCTCGGCGCGCCGTCGTGTTGCGCATATAGGAGGAACGCCGAGCGCAGGTCCGACGACCCGCTCGCCCACGTTTCCAGGGACACACCCCGACGGTGTGGACCCATGCCTCGGCTACCTCGTCGCGACGACGTCCCCGCCGATCCGGCCAGCGTTTCGGCACCGGCCGTCGTCATGCGGCGCAAGCGATCGCGCCAGGCATCCCGCTCCATCCGCGACACACGAAGGACAACGCAATGCGCTCCATCTCACGCCGTGCCCTGATACGCTCCGGCCTCGCCGTCTCCGGCGGTTTGGTCGTGGCCTCCTGCACCGGCGACGGCGACCACGGCGACCACAACATGGGGGAATCCACCGTGGAAGGTTTTGTCGACCCCAACGGCCAACGCGTCGCCGACGCCGAGGCCGCCCGCAAACCCGGCAAGGTCCGCGAGTTCGCACTGAAGCCGACCCCCACCGACGTCGACCTCGGCGCGGGCATCACCGCCGCCACCTGGACCTACGGCGGGCGGGTTCCCGGCAAGGTCATCCGCGTCAACCGAGGCGAGCAGATCAAGGCCGTCCTCACCAACGACCTGCCCGAACCCACCACGGCGCACTGGCACGGACTCGCGCTGCGGTGCGACGCCGACGGCACGCCCGGCGTCTCACAGGCCGCGGTCGAGCCCGGAGAGTCGTACACCTACCAGTTCACCGCCCCGCACGTCGGCACCTACTGGTTCCATCCGCACGTCGGAACCCAACAGGACCGCGGCCTGTACGCGCCGCTGATCGTCGACGACCCCGACGAGACGCTGTCGTACGACGAGGAGTGGATCGTCGTCCTCGACGACTGGATGGACGGCGTCACCGGCACCCCCGACGACGTCCTCGCGGAGCTCGGCGGCGGCATGGACCACGGCGATCACGGTGACATGGACGAGCCGATGGCGATGGGCCACATGCTCATGGGCGCCAAGAGCGACCTCCTCGGCGGCGACGCCGGTGACGTGGCGTACCCGCACTTCATCATCAACGGCCGCGTCGCGGACGACCCCGACGTCTTCGAGGCCAAGCCCGGTACCCGCGTGCGAATCCGCATCATCAACGCCGGCGGCGACACCGCCTTCCGCGTCGCCCTCGCCGGACACCGCCTCACCGTCGTCCACAGTGATGGATTCCCGACCGAACCGACCGAGACGGACGCCCTACTACTCGGCATGGGCGAGCGATACGACGTCATCGTCGAACTCGGTGACGGCGTGTTCAGCCTCGTCGCGCTCGCCGAAGGCAAGAACGAGGTCGCTCGCGCGCTCGTCCGCACCGCCTCCGGTGAACCCGCCAAGGCCGACGATCGGCCGAAGGAACTCACCGGGAAGGTCTTGGGGTACGGCGATCTCAAACCCGCCGAGGACGTCGCGCTCGCCGCTCGCGAGCCGGACCGGACGATCGACTTCGAACTGACCGGTGGCATGGCGAAGTACGACTGGGCCATCAACGGGAAGCCGTACGACCCGAACGTCCTGTCCGCGATCGACGAAGGCGAGCGGGTTCGCCTGCGGTTCAAGAACTCCACGGACATGTGGCATCCGATGCACCTGCACGGACACACCTTCGCGCTCGTCGGTTCCGGTCTGCGGAAGGACACCGCGATCGTGCTGCCGGGGAAGACGGTGGAGGCGGACTTCGACGCCGACAACCCGGGCCGCTGGATGGTCCACTGCCACAACGTCTACCACTCCGAGTCCGGAATGATGACGCTCATCGGCTACAAGGACTGACGCTCGCCCCGCTCGTCCCAAGCTCCGCTTGGTTGGCCAAAAGTTCCGCTTGGTTGGTCAAATTGCGAAAACACGCCTGTTTCCGACATTTGCCCAACCAAGCCAGCCGTTTGCCCAACCAAGCGGGAGAGGGGCGGAACGGCAAAAGGACGGTGGCCGGGCTCTCAACGCGAGAGACCGGCCACCGTCCGTTGTGGCGTGTTACAGGCCCAGCTGGCCCTCGAAGCGGCCGGCCTCGAGGCGCTGCTTGACCGCCGTCAGGTAACGGGCGGCGTCGGCGCCGTCGATGATGCGGTGGTCGTACGACAGGGCCAGGTAGATCATCGAGCGCGGCGCGATGACCTCGCCCAGGTCCGGGTCGTTGACCACGACGGGACGCTTGACGACCGCGCCCGTGCCGAGCATCGCCGACTGGGGCGCGTTCACGATCGGCGTGTCGAACAGCGCGCCGCGCGAACCGGTGTTCGTCAGCGTGAACGTGCCGCCCGCGATGTCGTCCGGCGTCAGCTTGTTGGTGCGGGTGCGCTCCGCCAGGTCCGAGATGCGCTTCGCGAGACCGCCCAGGTTCAGGTCGCCCGCGTTGTGGATGACCGGCGCGATCAGGCCCTTCTCCGTGTCGACGGCGAGACCGAGGTTCTCCGAAGCCGGGTAGGTGATCGTGCCCGCGTCCATGTCGATGCTGGCGTTGATCTGCGGGAACTGCTGGAGCGCCTCGACCGCCGCCATCGCGAAGAACGGCAGGAACGACAGCTTGACACCGTGCCGCGCCAGGAACGCGTCCTTGTTGGCGGTACGGAGCTGCGCGATCTTCGTGACGTCGACCTCGATGACGGTCGTCAACTGCGCCTGGCTGTGCAGCGCGTTGAACGTGTTCTTGGCGATCGTCTTGCGCAGGCGCGTCATCTTCTCGGTGCTGCCACGCAGCGGGCTCGGGCCGGCGGGCTTCGGCGCCTCGGCCGGAGCGGCCTTCGCGGCGGGAGCCGCCGGGGCCGGGGCCTTGGCCTTCTCGGCCGCAGCCTCGACGTCCTGCTTGCGAATCCGCCCACCGACACCGGTGCCGTTGACGACGGACAGGTCGACGCCCTTCTCGGCGGCGAGCTTGCGCACCAGCGGCGTCACGTAGATGCCGGAGGCGCTCGGAGCGTCCGCCTTCGCGGCCGGCGCGGCGGGCTTCGGCTGTGCCGCAGCGGGTTCGGACTTCGGTTCGGGCTTCGCCTCGGGTTTGGGCTCCGGCTTCGCCTCGGGCTTTGGCGCCGTCTTGGCGGGCTCGGCCTTCGGCTCCGGCGCGGGGGCCGCGGCCGGAGCGGAGCCGGCTTCACCGACGACGGCAAGCGCCTGGCCGACCTCGGCAGTCTCGTCCTCGCCGACCTTAATCTCCAACAGGGTGCCCGCCACCGGCGACGGAATCTCGGTGTCCACCTTGTCCGTCGACACCTCGACGAGCGGCTCGTCCACCTCGATCGTGTCGCCGACGGCCTTCAGCCACCGCGTCACGGTTCCCTCGGTGACGGACTCTCCGAGCGCCGGCATCGGCACGTCGGTGCCCGAACCGCTGGACGCGGACGTCGACGCGGAGGAGGCGGACGGTTCGTCGCGCTGCGGCTCCGGCTCGGCGGCCGGGGCCTCCTCCTGGGCGGGCGCGGTATCGGCCTGAGGCGTCGTGTCGCCGCCGTCACCATCATCACCGATGACGGCGAGTTCGCTGCCGACCTCGACGGTCTCGTCCTCCCCGGCGACGATGCGCGTCAACACACCGGCCGCGGGCGACGGAATCTCGGTGTCGACCTTGTCGGTGGACACCTCGAGGAGCGGCTCGTCGACCTCGACCCGCTCGCCCTCCTGCTTCAACCAGCGGGTGATGGTGCCCTCTGTGACGCTTTCGCCGAGGGCTGGCATGGTTACCGATACCGGCATTGTCTGACTGCTCCTGTTGATGAGTTAAGCGTGCTTCATGCTGGGTAATGAAACACGCTTTAGGCGTGTGCGTGCAGCGGCTTGCCCGCGAGAGCCAGGTGCGCCTCTCCGAGAGCCTCGTTCTGAGTCGGGTGCATGTGGATCAGCTGCGCGACGTCGGCGGGGAACGCCTCCCAGTTGTAGATCAGCTGCGCCTCACCGATCTGCTCGCCCATGTTGGCGCCGACCATGTGGATACCGACGACGGGGCCGTCCTTCACCGCGACGAGTTTCACGAAGCCCTGTGTCTTGATGATGTTGCTCTTGCCGTTGCCGCCCAAGTTGTAGTTGTACGACACGACGACGTCCTTGCCGTACTTCTCGACGGCCTTTTCCTGGGTCAGGCCGACGGAGGCGACCTGCGGCTCGGTGTACGTCACGCGGGGGATGCCGTCCTCGTCGATCGGCTTCGGGTCCAGACCGGCGATGTGCTCTGCGACAAGGATTCCCTCGCCGAAACCGCGGTGCGCCAACTGGATGGCGGGGCGGATGTCGCCGACGGCGTACACGTTCGGCAGGTTCGTCCGGCAGTACTCGTCGGTCATGACGAAGCCGCGCTCCATCGTGATGCCCTGCTCGTCATAGCCGAGGCCCTGTGTCACCGGGCCACGGCCGACGGCGACGAGCAGCAGCTCGGCCTCGATCGTCTCGCCGCCCGCGATCGTCACCGAGACGCCGTCGTCGGTGGTCTTGACCGATTCGAAGGGCTTGCCCGTCTTGAACGCGATGCCGCGCTTGCGAAACGCGCGCTCCAGCATCTTCGACGAGTCCGGGTCCTCCGCCGCGATCAACCGCGGCAGTGCCTCCACAATGGTGACATCGACGCCGAGCGACTTCCACGCGCTGGCGAATTCGGCGCCGATGACGCCGCCGCCCAGCACGATCGCCGACGCGGGCACCCGGTCCAGGTTCAGCGCGTGCTCCGAGGTGATGACGCGCTCGCCGTCGACCTCGATGCCCGGCAGCGACTTCGAGTACGAGCCGGTCGCCAACACGATGTGGCGGCCCGTGATCGGCTTCCCGTCGACCTCGATCGTGTTGGGGCCGACGAGCTTTCCGGTGCCCTCGATGTAGGTGACCTTCGCGGCCTTGATCAGACCCTGCAGGCCCTTGTACATCTTGGCGACGATGCCGTCCTTGTACGAGTTGACTCCGGCCATGTCCACCGACACGACTTCGGTCTTGATCCCGAACTGCTCGGCCTCGCGCGCGGAGTCGGCGACCTCGGCGGCGTGCAGCAAAGCCTTGGTGGGGATACAGCCGCGGTGCAGGCAGGTGCCGCCGACCTTGTCCTTCTCGATGATCGCGACGTTCAAATCGAGTTGCGCGGCTCGCAGGGCGCAGGCGTAACCGCCGCTGCCGCCACCAAGGATTACGACGTCGTAGCCCGCGTTCGGGTCGCTCACGAAACACTCCCATGTCGTTGTCGACGCATTAAGGGTCATCCTCGCACTAGCCGCGCCTGGTTCGTGGCCAGACCCTGGCTTGGGTGCGCCCCACCATTGAACCCCGTGACCGCTACGGCTGTGCAGCCCAGGTCCTGTGCCTGTCGACACATCGATGACCGTGTCTGTCGTCGTAGACTGGTACTTCAGCTTTGGCTCATGGCAAGGAGTGACGAGGTGTCCTGGTTCCGGCGCAAGAAGCGCGACAAGACCTTCGACCGAGCCGCGCACGCGATGGACACGTCGCACCTGGAAGAGTTCCACGCCACTCGACACGGCGTCGAAGCCTATGTGGAGCCCCGTACGAACGTGACGGAGACTACCGTCATGTTCATCGCCCACGACGGCGAGTGGACCCGCCGCCGCGTCGACGGCGTCGAGGCGGCGTTCCGGCTCGGCGCGCGCCTCCGAATCCCCGTCTACGAGGTCGCCAAAGTCGGCTATCCACAACGGATGCGCGATTACAACGCCCGCCAGCGCATCGCCCGCCGCCGGTCCGAATCCTGACCTTCGTGACACGCCATGGTGGACATCGGGGGCGATTGAGCCCGTTCCGCCGTTAGCGTGAACCCCTCGGCGTCCGACCGGACGTCGTGACGGAGGGGGAACCATGCCAGTCCCGGACGACGCGTACGCCGCGATCGCCGCACCAGAGTCACTCACCACGCCCGTCGGAACCTTCGACTTCGTCGACGGCGTCCCGACCGCCGACAGCCTCGATCGGCTGTACGACGCGGCCGATCTCATCACCGCCGTTCAGGTCTACCTCGCCACCATGCCGGGCGTGTCCCTCGCGGCGATGCGCGAGGGCGTGCGAAGCGTCGGCGTCACCGACGCGCAGCACGTCGGCATCACCGTCCCTCGCGCGAACTCGGCCAGCCTGTACCTCACGGCCAACACCGACACCACCTACGCGCACACGTTCCTCGATCTCGCCTCCAACGGGCCGACGGTGATCGAGGCACCGCCCAACTCGCTGTGCGTCGTCGACGACTTCTGGTTCCGCTACATCACCGACATGGGCGTGACCGGGCCGGACGGCGGCGCCGGTGGCAAATATCTGTTTCTCCCACCGGACTTCGAGGGTGCCGATCCGCCGGGCTACCACGTCTTCCGCAGTCCCACCTATACGATCTGGGCGGTCTTCCGGGCGCTCGACGGGGTGGAGGGCATCAAACGGGTCGCCGTCTACCCGCTGGCAGCCGAGGATCCGCCCGAGACGGTGTTCATCGATATCGCGGACAGCCCGCACTCCACGGTCCATCCCAACGACGCGAGCTTCTATGACGAGATCGACGCGATCGTGCAGGAGGAGCCCATCGACTCGCTCGACCCCGAGCGGCGCGGTCTGCTCGCCGCGATCGGGATCGTCAAGGGGCACCCCTTCGAACCCGATGAACGCATGCGCCGCATTCTCGCGAACGCCGCGCCGCTGGCGGCGGGGATCGCCCGCGCCATCGCGTTCCGGCCACGCGATCCCGAGGCCTACTACTACCCGGGCAGTTCGTGGAAGCGGATCTTCGTCGGCGGCAGCCACGAGTTCCTTCGGGACGGTGCCCGGCTGCTCGAAGCCCGCACCCTGTTCCATTTCCTCGCGACCGTCGTGACACCGGCGATGACCAGCGCCACACCGGGAGTCGGATCCCAGTACGCGTACACCGCGGAGGACGGCGCCGGCGCGTGGCTCGACGGCGGACGGTCGTATCGCCTGCGGTTGCCCGCGGGCGTACCCGCCACGGACTTCTGGTCGGTGACCGTCTATGACTGCCAGACCCGGTCGTTTCTGCGCACCGACGATCCGTATCCGAGTGTGTCGAGTCTCAGCGGCGATGTCCAGGCCAATGAGGACGGTTCGATCGACGTCCACTTCAGTCCGACCGCGCCGAATGCGCCGACGACGAACTGGATCCAGACGGTGCCGGGAAAGGGCTGGTTCGTGGTCCTGCGACTGTACGGGCCACTGGCGTCGTGGTTCGACGGTGCATGGCGGCCGGGGGAGATCGAAGCCGAATAGCGTCGCGGAG